>NZ_JBFBAD010000029.1:0-90389 GCF_040682075.1 Actinoplanes sp. NPDC051411
CTGCGCCGGGCGTCGCGCCGCCAGTAACTGCGCCGGGCGTCGCGCCGCCAGTAACTGCGCCGGGCGTCGCGCCGCCAGTAACTGCGCCGGGCGTCATGCTGCTGGCTGGTGCTCCGCTGGCAGCCGAGCGGCTGGGGGCCGCCGGGCGGGGAGTTCCGTCGCCGATTGCTGCTCTGCTGGTAGTCGTGCCGCTGGCAGTTGCGCGGCTCGGGGTTGCGCGGCTCGGGGTTGCGCGGCTCGGAGCGGCGCCGCTGGCTGCTGCGTCGTCGGCGATCGCGCTGGCCCGACTGGTCGCGTGGCGGCCGGCCGCGGCACCGGGCCTCACATCGTCGGCTGCCGGCGGGAGTGAGTCGCGCCCCCCGGCGCCGGGCAGAGTCAGCCGGACGGTGCGCTGGTCGGACTTCGCCGAGTGGGCCGGATCGGCCGTCGGCGGGCGGGTGACCGGCTCTCCGCCGAGCCGGGTGCCCAGCCGTGCGTAGATCTGCTCGACCGCGACCCGGCTCGCCGCGATCAAGGCTTCGGCGGCCAGGCCGGCGGCGCCCAGGGTCAGTTCGATGGCGATTGACAGGTCGGCCAGTTCGGTCAGGACCGTTCCGACTTCGATCAAGGCCGCCAGCTTGGCCGCCTCTATTTCGCGGCCGCACTCTTCGACCATCTGCCCGAGTTCGGCGGCGATCTGCACCAGTGCGTTGAGCGGCGCGTCCTCGTCGCCCGAGAGTTTTTCCCAGGCGTCGCGGAAGCCGTCCGGCGCGATTCCCGCTCCGAGCAGGCCGGCCACGATCTGGTCGGCTGCTGCGAAGGCCGACGTGCGGGGGCCGGTCAGGGCGTCGGCCAGCGCGTACCAGCGGTCGGCGACGTCCCAGACCGCGACCTCGTCGCCGGAGGGCCAACCGCTGCCGAGGACCTCGGTCGTGATCGCCCGGGCCCACGCCGGGTCGTCCACGGCGCGGGCCCGCGCCGGAAGCTTCAGAGGGGGCAGTGTCATGGCCGGAGCCCTTCGGCGCCCGAGCGTTCCGCGGCGTCGCCGAGGCCTTCCACATAGGCCGCCAGCTGCTCCCACGCGTCGAGCACCTGCCGCTGGATCGTCGTGTAGCGCTGGTCGAAAGCCTCGTCGGCCCACGGGCGTTCGGCCGCCGCTTTTTCGATCTCGGCGCCGGCTTCGGCCCGCTGGGAGGCCATGGTCTGGCCGGCCGCGGCCAGGTCGCGGGCGCCGTTCACCGCTCGGGCGGCTGCCGCCCGTATCCGCTTCTCACCCATCGCCCCGGTCACCATCGGAGCTCATGATGGAGTCGGCTCGACCCATCAGCGATGCGAAATCGTTATCTCTCAGGAGCCGCAGCGTCCCAGAATCTGGCGGGAGATATCCGCCCAGTAACGTCTCGACCTCACCCGCGGTGCGCTCGGCAGCACTGCGGACCGTAGCCACGATGGCCCGGGCAAGGTCGTCCGCGTCGACCTTCCGGTAGCGCTCGTGGTCGATCCGGAGGTCGGTCAACTGGCCTCGCGGCCCGACCGTCACCTGCACCAGCCCGTCCGGCGAGGCCGCGGTGACCTGCATCGAGGCCAGTCGCTGCGGTAGCTCGTCGAGATGGGTCCGCAGCTGCTCGTATTGCCCGTAGACGTCGGACAACTGATCACGTAACGCCCGGTTGGCATCACGGTCCGCAGTTTCAGACACGATGTCACTCCTGTTCGCCGCCATCGAACGTGGTGACAATACCGAGGTCCGGAACGTTGCGTACTCCGGTAACTTCGTAGCGCGAACGGAAAGGGAGTCCACAGTGATCACTCGCGCGGAGGCCGAGAGGATCGCCGCGCGGTGGGCGCGCAGCGAGTCCGACCAGCGGGGATACGACTGCGAGCCGATGCTCGACGAGTTCGACCTGGGCTTCGTCGTCTGGACCCGGCCGCCGGCCACGATCCTGCCGGTGCCCGGCGACGGGGCCCGCACGGTGATCGACCGGGAGACCGGCGTGCTGTCGACCTGGCCCGGCATCCCGCTCGACGATCTCGCGGCCCACTATCGCGGTCGTCGGCCGGTCCCCACGCGTACGCTCGAGGCGGCCGCGGCGGTCCGCCGCGCCGCCCAGCGGAGCCCGAGCCCCACCTCGGCGGCGCATCTGACCGTCGACGGCCGCATCTTCCGTGCTCACGGCGCCAAGGGTGATCAGCGGATCACCCATCATCCGCTGGTCACACGCTATCTGAGCACTGTGGACGAGAGCCTGCGGGTGCGCGGCGCCGAGCGGCACGCCGAGCTGATCTTGCTCTCCGACGCGCTCTATTCGACCGGCGACACGATCACGCTCGACGAGGCGCGGGCCTGGCTGAGAGATGCCGAGTTCGCGGTCTACCTGGTTCGCGAGACCGGCGATCCGGCCGGCGGCCGTCCGGCGCGGCCGTGCGAGACGTGCATCGGCGCACTGGTCGACTTCGCGCTGCTGCCCTGGTCTGATCTTGCACTGACGACCGAGTGGCGGCACGCCTCCGACCGCGTCCCACAGCCGGGCCGGTTCCCGCACGAGGTCGCCCGCACCCTGGCCGGCGGCGGCTGGACCAGCGCCAACGAGACGGTCGGCGACGCCCTGATCAGCCGCGCGGTCGAACTGAGCGGCGGCCGGTTGCGTCCGTTCGAGGCCGCCCGCCGGATCGCCGCCGAATTCGCCGGCGTGCGATGCGGGCGGCGCGGTGCCGGGTTGCGCCGGGCGGTCCGCCTGCTGACCGTCGATCCCACCCCCGGAGCGTACGCGGTGAGCCCGCTCGACGAGTTTGCCCAGGTGATCGGCGTGCCCCTGTTTCCGATCGGGCTGGAGGGCGGCGACGCGATCGTGGCCGTCGACGAGCGGGGCCGGATCTTCGTCCTCGACCAGGCCGGCGAGTGGTTCGTCGGCCGGTCGATCGACGAGGCCCTGGTCAGCCTGTTGGCCGGTGACGGTCCCGCCGCCCGCGTGCGCGACGACGGCACCTGGTGAGGTGGACGGAGGTCAGTCGAAGAGGTCGTGGAGGAAACCGCGCCGCTTCCGGTAGTGCCCGTGCTGGCGATAGTGCCCGTGCTGCCGGTAATGGCCGTGATGCCCATAACCCGGCTGGGCATAGCCGGGTCCGTAGTGCGGCACACCGGGCGCCGGATAGCCCGGCTGCACCCCGGGCGGGGGATAGCCGGGAGCGGGCGGAGTCGGTGGCGGAGCATAGGCACCGGGCTGCGGCGGGCGCGCGGATGGCGGGCGCGCCGAAGGGGCCTGCCGGCTGTCCCAGTTCGACTCAGCCTCGAACAGTTTTTCGAGCTCACCACGGTCGAGGAAGATCCCACGGCACTCGGTGCACTGATCCACCGTGACGCCGCTGCGCTCGTACACACGCATCTCGCCGTGACACTTCGGACAGGTCATCTGCATCTCACCGACGGTACAAGGCGGCATCACCCAGTGGGGCGCGCGCAGCTGTGTGGCTCCTGAGAGCCGGCGCCCAGACCAGGAACGCCGCCGGGTAGAGCAGATATCCGAACCGCGTGGTCGGCATCAACAGGATCGCGGCCAGCAGGCCGAGGCCACTGAGCAGGGCGGCCGCGGTCGCGGTCCGCGGTGGCTCGCGCAGCAGACGTACGCCGAAGGCCGCCGCCACCACGACCAGGAGCCCCATGGCGAGGTAGTGCCCGGCCGGCAGATGCTGCGCGATCAGGTAGCCCGGGAACGGCGACTGCGCCGGACTGTCGACTACGCCGTGCCCGAACGGAAACCGCAGCACGTTCTCGACGAACCCGTCCGGCCCGACCAGCGCCGGCGGTAGGAGCACCAGAACCGGCAACCCGATCGCCCAGGCCGGCAGCCACCGGGTTTGGCCGCCGCTCGAACCAGGCCGACCGCCGATCGCGGGTTCAGCGGCGTCATCGCGGGAAGCGGCGTCACTGGCAGCGAGAGCAACGGCGTCACCGGCCGCGAGGGCAGCGGCGGTGCCGGCCGTGCGGGCAGTAGCGGGGCCGGTCGCCGGGTGGGGAACGCGGCGGATCCAGAGAGCGACCCCCAGCGCGACCAGCACCGCGATCACCGGGAACGCGAACGGCTTCATCGCCCCGGCGGCGCCGGCCGCGACGCCGGCCCAGCCCCACCGGCCGGCTCCGGCAAGTGCGAACGCCAGCAGGCACAACGCCAGCACCGGCAGGTCGTCGCCGCCGGTCGCCAAGGTCAGCGCGCAGATCGGGAACACCGTCGCGACCTGGACGGCCCGCACCCGCAGCGGCGACCACGGCAGGAGCCGGACGGCCAGGATCAGCGCCCCCGCGGTCACCGCCGCGAACCACACGCGCGCGTCGGTCCACCAGAAGTCGCCGAACGTCGCCCGGGGCAGCCCGAACACCGCCATCCCGGGCTGATAGGGGCTGTACGCACCCAGCCGCTGGTCGACCGGCAACGCCAGGATCGCGTCCCGGCCGAGGTAGGGCGTGCCGGTGTGCAGCAGGCGGTCGCCCATCCGTTCGACGACCAGCACCTCGTCCTGCGCCCGGTCGGTGCGGCCGCCGGCCCGCTGTACGGCCTCGACGACCAGGGGCAGCAGGCACGCGAAGACCCAGGTGAGCCAGCTCAGCGCGGCCCTCACGTGACGGCCGGTGACGAACTGGGCGACCGTGATCAGCGTGGCCGCGAGGTAGGCCCAGAACGCGATCGCACCCCAGGCGCGGTGGGGCAGGAGCGTCGACGTGCGGGCGGTGACGATGGCGAAGGCGGCCGACAACGCGTACAGAAAGAGGTCGGCCGTGAGGCCGGCGCCGGACCGGTCGATGCGTGTGAGCAGTCGGCCGACGCGGTTGGTCACGCCGGCAAGTGTGGCAGAGGCTTCCGGCCTGAGCCCGGCGACCGGCGGCGGGGCATGCGGACGACGGAGCCCTCGTCGTGCAGCGCGGCCGCCAGCGCGCCCGGCCGCCCGCCCGTCCCCCGCTGCAGCGTGGCGAGCAGCCGCGGCGACGACATGGCCCGCGCGAACAGGTGGCCCTGGCCGGCGACGCAGCCCGATTCCCACAGCGCGTGCCGTTGCGGCTCGCTCTCCACGCCCTCGGCGATGACCGTGAGATGCAGGTTGCGGGCCAGGTCGACGGTCGAGCGGATCACCGCGGCGGCCTCGGACGAGGTCTCGATCGCGGTGACGAACTCGCGATCGATCTTGAGCTGGTGCACCGGGATGCGGGAGAGCACCGAGAGCGGGGTCAGACCGGTGCCGAAGTCGTCGAGGGCCAGCCGGACGCCGGCCTCCCGCAGTTCGGCCAGGGCCCGGCCGACGACGTCGAGTTGGCTGATCGTGAGCGTCTCGGTGAGTTCGAGGACGAGCCGGTCGGCCGGGACCGTGTAGTGCTCGAGGCGGCCGAGCACCGTACGCGGGAAGGTCGGGTCGAGCAGGCTGCGCGGCGAGACGTTGACCGCGATCGGCATGTCGAACCCGGCCTCCCGCCACACGCCGGCCGCGGTCAGCGCCTGGTTGAGCACGGCGTTGGCGAAGGCGGGCAGTTGACCGGATCGTTCCACCGTCTCCAGGAACTGGATCGGCGTGAGCGGCCCGTGCTCGGGGTGGTGCCAGCGGGCCAGCGCCTCGGCCGAGATCACCTCGCCGGTGCCGAGGTCGACGATCGGCTGGAAGTCGACGACGAACTCCTGCTCGGAGACCGCGCGCCGCAGCTCGCCGCCGAGCATCAGGCGGCCGACGTCGGCGGTGTCGCGCGAGTGCGCGTACGTCATCGTCTGGTCGCCGGCCCGCTTGGCCTGGTACATCGCCACGTCGGCCCGCCGCATCAGCTCGTCGATGCCGCCGCTGCCGGGCGCCAGCGCGATGCCGCCGGCCGCCTCGACGACGATCTGCATGCCCTCGACCTCGACGCCGATCTCGAGCGCGGAGAGCAGTGCCTCGGCCCGGTGGGTCGCGAGGGCCGGGGTCGGCAGGTCGCCGAGCAGCACCGCGAACTCGTCGCCGCCGAGCCGCGCGACGAGGTCGTTGGGCGTCGCCGCGTCGCGCAGGTGTGCGGCCACCATCTGCAGCACCTTGTCTCCGGCGCCGTGCCCGAGTGTGTCGTTGACTTCTTTGAAGTGGTTGAGGTCGATCAGCAGCAGTGCGAACAGCTTCTGGTCGGTGCCGGCCCGGAAGAGCTGCCCGGCGCGCTCGTAGAGCTGGCGCCGGTTGGGCAGCCCGGTCAGCGGGTCGTGGGTGGCGGCGTGCGCGTTGGCCGCCGCGATTCGGCCGAGTTCGGCGTACGCCTTCGCATTACGTATCGCGGTGTAAAGAGCCGAGCTGAAGGCTTTCAGCTTGAAGTGCTCCGATTCGGTCAGGCGGACCGGGCCCTGGAAGTGAATTCGGAGTGAACCGATGGGGTTGTTGCCGTCGTGCCCGGAAAGCTCGGTGGTCTCCACCGTGTCGACTGCCCGCGTGTCCTCGGTCATCGGCCCGTCGTACGCGATAGCCCCGTTCGACCCGCGTACCACCCGGTCGTCGGCCGGCAGGCGTATTTCCGCTTCAATTGCCGTAAATAGTTGACACGCTCTTATGACCGCGTTGCGCAGCACTTCGTCGAGTTCGACGACGTTCAGTTCGTCGGTCGTGTCGGCAAGTCGCTGCCACGACTCCCGCTCCTGCCGGCCGCGTTCGTGACCCGCCTGCCAGAAATGCACGCTGAGCATCACCGGCGGCACGATGAGCAGCAGGCGAGCGTCGCCGGACGACCGCAGAATGGCGACGATCAGCACGGCGAGCACGAACCGGCTGATCACCATCACGATGCTCAATCGGATGCCGATGAGGAACATTTGCCGCATCGATCGATGGGTGGCGACGGCCAGGACGGGGATCGCGATCAGCTCGTCGGCGAGCCACATCACCGCGACCGCGGCGGCCATCAGGCCGATGTTGACCGATGGGCGCTCGGGGGCCGGCTGGTAGCCGCTGAGCAGGAAAAGTGCGCCGCACGCGGCCGCCACCAGGGTTTCCTTGCCCACTGCGAAGAGGATTCGCTGGGTGGTGGTGGTGACGAAGAGCTTCGGCGCCGTGATCGCGACCGCGGTGCCGAGGACCACCCACGGCGGCGGCAGCAGAACCAGCCCGACGACGATCGCCAGGTCGAGCCAGGTCGAGCTCAATTTGCCCGACTGCAGCCTGATTCGCACCATCATGCGGCTGGCGAACGCCGTGAGGATGACGAAGCCGATGAGGAGCCCGATGCTCGGAATCGGCCGCCCCGGCTCCAAGATCAGCCTGACCGAACCCGCCACGACGGCCAACGCCAGAACGACGACGAGACCGATCAGCAGCCAGAGCCGCCTACCGGTCGCGTCGTCGTTCGAGTTCCGTTGAGGGGTCACCCGTCATCCCCCGGCTACGCGCGGATAAACGATGCGTGTTCTTTCCGCTACAGCTTATTGCCGGACGGGGGTCGGGCGCACCTACCTACTCCCAGTCAAGCGTGCGCATAGCGCAGTCCCAGATACGCATTGCGTCTCCCTTTAGTTGTCGTGGCGCCCCGCCTGAGGCGGTCCCGTTGCACCACTCGAGTCAGTTCCATGTCGCGACAGGGAGAACGTTATGCGGCGATCGATGGCTTCGATACTACTTCGCGTCGGTTTGCGCAGAAAGCGATAATAGCCCGAGATGTCACTACTCAGTGTCCTGACCAAGAAACGCTCTGCATTCAAAGCTGCACGTTATGGTCGAGCTGTCCGCATTGCGGAGCGTGCCGTTTCTTTTACGCAAGGGAGTGTCCGATCAAGGGGCCTTTGATCGTCTAATCGGTGTTATCGGCGCAGGTTGAAATGGGGCTCATGGAATTTTGAGCCCTCGCCGGGCATTGCGCGAACGCGCGCCGCCCGACCGGTTTCTATAAACTCCCGGTATGCCCGACGAATCCCCGCTCACTCACGTTGATGAGGCCGGCGCGGCGCGCATGGTCGACGTATCGGCAAAGGCCGTTACCGTGCGCCGAGCCATTGCGGCCGGACGCGTGATGACCAGTGCCTATGTCATTGAGTTACTACGCGGTGACGCATTGCCGAAGGGGGATGCGTTGGCTGTTGCCCGACTTGCCGGGATCATGGGCGCGAAGCGCACTCCCGACCTGATTCCCCTGTGTCACCCGATCGGGCTGCACGGGGTAGTAGTCGAACTCACACTGACCGACGAGGCCGTCGACATTACCGCAACAACGAAGACTGCGGACCGCACGGGGGTGGAAATGGAGGCACTTACCGCCGTCGCCGTCGCCGGACTGGCCCTGATTGACATGATCAAGGCGGTTGACCCGGCCGCCAGCCTCGACGCGGTGCGGGTTCTCCGCAAGGAAGGCGGCAAGACCGGAGTGTGGGAGCGACCATGACGATCCGTGCGCGAGTGATCGTCGCCAGCAACCGGGCGGCGGCCGGTGTCTATGCCGACACGAGCGGCCCCCGCCTGGTGGCCGGGCTCAAAGACCTGGGTTGCGCGGTCGAGGACGACCCGGTGGTGGTCCGAGACGGCGAACCGGTCGCCGAGGCGCTGCGCGCGGCGGTCGCCGACGACGTCGACGTGGTCGTGACCAGCGGCGGCACCGGAGTCACCCCGACCGACCGGACGCCCGAGGCGACCCGCGGGGTGCTCGACTTCGAGATCCCGGGAATCGCTGAGGCCATCCGGGCGTACTCCCGTGACCGGGTGCCCGCCTCGGCGCTGTCGCGCGGTCTGGCCGGCGTCGCCGGCCGCACGCTGATCGTCAACCTGCCCGGCTCGACCGGCGGGGCCAAGGACGGCCTCGCGGTCCTCGGCCCACTGCTCCGGCACACCGTCGAGCAGATACACGGTGGTGATCACCCCCGCGCGTCCGAGCCTGAGTAGGCTCGGGCCGGTGAGCGCTGACGACCTTCCGGTCGCGTGGGACCGGGCCCGCACGCTGGCCTACGAGGCCGGGCGCGCCGCCGCCGGGCCGGCCGAGGTGATCTCGCTGGCCGAGGCCGACGGGCGCACCCTGGCCGAGCCGCTGCGCGCGCTGACCGACCTGCCGGCCTTCCCGACCTCCAGCATCGACGGGTGGGCGGTGCGCGGCCCCGAGCCGTGGCGGCTGGTCGGCCGGGTCCTGGCCGGTGGCGTCGCGCCGCCGCTGGAAGAGGACGGCACCTGCGTCGAGATCGCGACCGGAGCGATGGTGCCGGCCGGCGCCGACGCCCTCGTCCGCGTCGAGGAGTCCACCAGCGACGACGACGGCCGGGTCAGCGGCCGGCCCCGTGATCTTCCCGAGTGGCGCCTGCCGGGCGAAGAGGCGCACAAGGACGAAATGCTGCTTCCGGCCGGGGCCGCGATCGACCCGGCGGTCATCGGGGTTGCCGCGACCTGCGGCTACGAGACATTGACCGTACGCGCGGTGCCGCGCGCCGCCGTGCTGGTGTTCGGTGACGAATTGCTCACCGCGGGCACGCCCGGCGCGGGCCGGGTGCGCGACTCGCTCGGGCCGCAGGTGCCGGGCTGGCTGCGGCGCTACGGCGCGACGGTCGGTGCGGCGGCCGGGCCGGTCCGCGACACTCTCGAGGCCCACATCGAGGCGGTCCGGGGCGCGCTCGAGACCGCCGACCTGGTCTGCACGACCGGCGGCACGATGCACGGCCCGGTCGATCACCTTCACCCCACGCTCGCTGAGCTGGGCGCGGAATACGTCGTCAACACGGTGGCGGTCCGCCCCGGCTTCCCGATGCTGCTGGCCCGGGTGCCCGGAGCCGACGGCCGTTCGCGGTTCCTGGCCGGCCTGCCCGGCAACCCGCAGTCGGCGGTGATCGCCCTGATCACGCTGGTCGCGCCGCTGCTGGCCGGCCTCCAGGGCCGGGAGCTGCCGCCGCTGCCCGTGGTCACGGTCACCGCGCCGGTGCCGGGTCGCGGCTCGTTCACCCATCTCGCCCTGGCGAGGCGAGACCAGGACGGACGCTCGGTGACACCGGTCGGGCACGTGGGCTCGGCGATGCTGCGCGGATTGTCCAACGCGCACGGCTTCGCGGTCGTCCGGCCGGACACCGCGGCGTCGGCCGGCGACGAGGTGCCCTTCCTCCCGCTGCCGCTGATGCCGGGCGAGCGCCCATGAGCGGGCCGGCCGCCGAGAGCGACGGCGTGGGAGCGGCCATGAGCGGGCCGGCCGCCGAGGGCGACAGCTTGCATGCGGCGGTGAGTCGGCCGGCGGCCGAGGGCGACCGCGAACGGTCCGGCGGTGTGGTTGTGCTGGTTCAGGTCGTCGACGAGCTGCTTGAGCTCGGGGCGCACGAGCGGGCGGTGTCCGAGCGCCGGGCCGGGGCGGTCGTCTCGTTCCAGGGTGTGGTGCGCGATCACGACCACGGGCGGTCGGTGGTGCGGCTCGACTACGAGGGCCACCCGACCGCCGAGAAGGTGTTGCGGGAGGTCGCCGACGAGGTCGCCGCCGATCCTGACGTCTATGCGGTCGCCGTCTCGCACCGGGTCGGCAGCCTGCGGATCGGTGACGTCGCCCTGGTCGCGGCGGTCAGCACGGCCCACCGGGCGGCCGCCTTCGCCGCGTGTGCCCGGCTGGTCGACGAGGCCAAGGCCCGCCTGCCGATCTGGAAGCACCAGGTCTTCGACGACGGCACCGACGAGTGGGTCAACTGCCCTTAGGAAGCCGGTCCGCCGGATCGGCCCGCGGCGCGGGGATCGCCGGGGTGCGGCGAACCGGCCGGGGCCACCGGTTGATCGGGAAGGCGGGCGCCACCCCGGGCCGCCAGGGCAGGGCGTTGAGCAGCACGATTATCGTCAGGAGTTCGGCGTTCCAGCTGGCCGTCCAGCTCGACGGGAGAGCGACGACCAGATAGACGATGACGGCCGCGATCGCATAGCCACGGCCGGGACGGCGCCGGCGCTTCTCGGCGACGCGGCGGCGGGCGGCCGCGTCGACCAGGATCAGCACGGCCGGCAGCACCCAGATCAGCTCGTGTGTGTGCGTCACCGGCCCGACCGCCGCGCTGGTGAGGCCGACCAGGGTGAACGCCGCGATCTCGTCGCCGTCGGTGTGGGCCGAGCGGGCCCGGATCATTCCCATCGCGACCAGCAGGCCGGCGAACGAGAGCCAGATCAGCACCGGGATCGTGTCGGAGTGGTAGAGCCGGGTCAGCAGGCCGGCCAGCGACTGGTTGATCTGGGCGCCGATCGGGCCCGACCGGTCGACCTGCAGCAGCGCGGTGCCGAACCAGTCGGCGCTGGCCCGCGGGGCGATCAGCAGGCCGCCGGTGACGAGCGCGGCCGCGGTGCCGAGCGCGGTCAGCGCGGCCCGCCACTGCCGGGTCAGGGCCAGGTAGGCGATGAACAGGATCGGGCTGACCGCGAGCGCGGTGGCGATGCCGGTGCCGACACCGGCCCAGGCGCCGGTCGCCCAGGCCCGGCGCAGCAGGTCGGCCGGGTGGCGCCGGCGCGGGGGCTGGGAGGCGGTGCGGCCCGGCCACCAGGCGGCCCGGCTGCGGGCCCAGGCACTGCGGCGCAGCGCGACCACATCGGCAGTGACCAGGCCGAACAGGATCAGGTCGAGGCGGCCGTAGCCGATCGTGGTGCGTACCGGCTCGGAGATCAGTGCGAGGCTGCCGGCGATCAGGACGGCCGGCCAGCGCGGCTTGGCGTAGCGCCGGGCGACCGGGCCGGCCAGCGCGATCAGGGCCAGGATCAGCGCCGCGACCCCGGCCAGGGCGAGGAGGCCGCCGGCCAGCGGCAAGGGGAGTACGGCCGTGGCGAGCAGCAGGACGGCGGCCGTCGGTGGTTGCGCGGTGCCCAGGCGGGCGATCTCCGACCGGTACGCGTACAGCCCGTCCCCGGACAGCCAGCCGCGCAGTGCCTCCCGGTCGACTCGGAGGCCGCTCAGCCCGTACCGGTGGAGATAGGTGACCACCGCCGAGGCCGCGCCGAGACCGGCCAGCCCGACCACGACGGACCCGATTGTCCGCGTGCGTTCCCCGATTGCCGGCATGGCGCGACCCCCGTCGCTCTCGTCCTCCGGGCACGCCCGCGGGCGTGCGGAAGCGAGCTTAGAGGGTGCAGCCCCTCCTTCGCTCTAACGCAAACGGGGAGAAAAGGTGTCAGCCAGGCATCTTCCGGGCGGCTGCGGCGGCCATCGCCGCGATTTTGGCCTCCCGCCGGGCGGTCCTCACCGCGCGCCGAACCGAGCGCTGGGAACGATCGACGGTGTGCCGCATCGAGCGCTGAGAGCGACCCACGGCCCGGCCGGCCCGGTCGGCGGCGTGCTCGGTCCGGTAGCGCAGACCCGGCTGTCCCTCGGTGTCGACCGCCGCGAGCAGCAGTCCGCCGAGCATGCCCAGGTTTTTCAGGAAGTGGGTCCGCATCTCGGCCCGCTGCTCGGAGGTGTCTCCGGCCCAGAACGGATGCCCGGCGAAGGTCGTCGGCACCAGGCCGGCCGCCAGCACCGCGGCCGCCGGACGGCTGAACCGGCCGGTGGCCAGCGCCAGGCCGGCCACCACGTCACCGGCCGCCTTGGCGCGGACCAGCGTGCGCGCGTCGGTCGGGATGCGCGGATTGATCTTTTCCAGCATCGGCCCGACCCGGTCGGTGACCCGGCGAGCCGCGTCGACCTTCGAGTCCGGCTTGATCAGGATGCGAACTCCGGACGACACGAAGATCGCGGAAAGCATGACGCGGGCGGCGGTACGTACGGGCTTCATGAATCTGGTTATACCCGTCGGGGGAGCCTCACACCGGCTGGGTGCGCAGGTATCGGCCGAAGTGCGGCACCGTGAACGCGACCGTGCCCCGTTCGCCGGAGTAGATCAGCCCCTTTTTGATCAGCGCGTCGCGGGCCGGGGAGAGGCTGGCCGGCTTGCGCCCGAGGGCGGTGGCGATCTCCGAGGTGGGCACCGCGGCGTCCATGTCGTTGTCGGGTTCGCCGGAGAGTGTGGCCATCGCCCGCATGTAGTCGCGCTCGGCCGGGGTGGCCCGCTCGAACCGCGACCCGAAGAAGCCGACCGCCAGTTCGGCCTCGGCCTCGGGCGCGGCCACCCGCACGTCGGCGTCGGTCACCGGGGTCTGCGGGGCGTGGTCCCAGGTCGCCTTCCCGTACGCCTGCACGAAGTAGGGGTATCCGCCCGATTTCTCGTAGAGCAGGTCGAGCGCCTTCGCCTCGTATTCGACGCCCTCGCGCTGGGCCGGCGCGCCGAGTGCCAGGTCGGCCGCGATCCGGTCGAGCCGGTCGATGCGCTGGTAGCGGAAGAGCCGCTCGGAGTAGGACTTGGCCGCCGAGAGCACGGCCGGCAGGTGCGGCAGCCCGGCCCCGACCACGATCAGCGGCGCGCCGAGCTGGGAGAGCTCGTGGCAGGCGGCGCAGAGCGCGGAGACGTCGGCCGGCCCGAGATCCTGCATCTCGTCGATGAACAGCGCGATGCCGGTGCCCACGTCGGTGGCGAGCGAGGCGGCGTCGGTGAACAGCTCGACCAGGTCGATCTCGATGTCGCCGGAGTCGGCCCGGCCGCGGGCCGGTGGCACGTCGATGCCGGGGGCCCAGCGGTCGCGCAGCTTGGAGGTGCTGTCGTTGGCCCGCAGCGCGAACGCCTTGAGCACGCCGAGCACCTCGTCGACCCGGTCGGGGTCGCGGTGGTGGGGCGCCAGCTCGCGGATCGCCATGTGCAGCGCGGCCGAGACCGGGCGGCGCAGCGACTGGTCGGGCCGGGCCTCGATCTTGCCGGTGCCCCAGAGGCGGCCGATCGCAGCCGAGCGCAGGGTGTTGAGCAGGACGGTCTTGCCGACGCCGCGCAGGCCGGTCAGCACGAGGCTGCGCTCCGGCCGCCCGCGGGCGATCCGCTCGAGAACGACCTCGAACGCGTCCAGCTCGCGGTCGCGTCCGGCCAGCTCGGGTGGGCGCTGACCGGCGCCGGGAGCGTACGGGTTCCGCACCGGATCCATGGGGTAGCACAGTATCGGGCTCTCTAGCGCGAAAGCTAGAGTTCGCTATTCGATACCCCTCTACGGGTGTCTAGCCCTCAGCCTAGAGACGGCTAGATCGTCCTACTGCTTCTTCAGGCAGAGCACCACGTCGAGCTCGTCGAGGTCGCTCTTGTAGTAGAACCAGTTGGTGTAGCCGGTGACGTCGGAGCACTTGGCCTGGGCGTCCTTCTCGCCGCTGGTCTTGCCCTTGACCACCTTGAGCACGCGATAGGTCCCGCTTGCGCACACCGACTTGCGCATCTCGGGCTGGTCGGGGGTGCCCAGGTTCTGCACACACTGGTTCACGGTCGCGAACCGCGCGTCCTCGCTGCCCTGCGCCGTGGCCGGCGGCTTGGCCGAGGCCGACGCGCTCGGCTGGGGACGGGCCGCGGTCTTGGCGTCCAGCTTCTCCTTGACCAGCCATCCGATCGCGCCCAGCCCAGCAAGGATGAGCAGGCCGAGCACCACGACGATCGCCACGATCGGGGTGTTGCGCTGGGGCGCCCCCCACGTCACCGGCGGGACCGGGTCGGACGGGGGCGGTGTGTGGAAACCGGGCGCCGGCTGGTGCGGAATCGACGACGAGGGCGTCGACCACGACGGATCGGCCACGGCGTGCTCGCCCCACGGATCGGCAGGCTCCCGGTAGGGCTCGTCGTCGGAGCTCCCGCCCGGCCACGGTGGACCGGGGAACGGGCCGTTCTGGGACATCTGGGCGATCCTCCGGGGCCGAGTTGCTCCTAGTCACCGTAGCGTGCTGCCGGGACATCACGACGCACGGAATCGCCGCTGCTGTCGGCAACACGACGCCCGCCACGCGCTCGGGGCCACTACGTTCCTCGTCCGTGTCACCACTCCTCGTGATCTTCGCCGCCACCTTCGGCGCGGCGGCCGCCGGCTTCCTGCCGCGTCCGGCTCACCGGCTCGCCGTCGGCTTCGGCGCTCCGTCCCGCTCGGCCTGCGCGGCCTGCTCACGGCCGTTTCCGGCCGGGCTTTCGGGATGGGTACGCGCGGGAGCCGCCTGCCCCTGCACCTCGGGCGGACTGCTCACGACGTTGACCGGCGCCGCCGTCGCCATGGTCCTCGCCGTACGCCTCGGGCCGTCCCCACGACTCCCGGTCCTCCTGCTCGCCGTCGTCCCCGCGCTGCTCCTGGCACTGGTCGATCTGCGCTGCCTGCGTCTGCCCGACCGGCTCGTCGCGACCCTGGCGATCACCGCCGGGCTTCCACTGGCCGTCCTCGCCCACGCGAAGGTGGGGACGGCCCTGCTCGCGTTTGTGGGAGTGCTCGCCGCGTACGGAATTCTCGCGAGCCTGCCCGGCGGCGGCCTTGGCCTCGGCGATGTGAAGCTGGCCGCCGTCCTGGCCCTGATCGTGGGTTTCGCCGGCTGGCCGGCGGTGATCGTCGGCGTCGTGACGCCGCATCTGATCAACGGACCGATCGCCCTGTTTCTGCTGGTCACCCGGCGGGCGGGCGGCCAACGTCCGTTGCCGTTCGGCCCGGCGTTGCTGACCGGCGCCCTGATCGCGCTTACAGCAGCCTGAGCTGGCGGTCCTTCGGCCGGGAGGGCACCGGGTCGCCGAGCCGCTCGAACAGGCCCGAGTCGATCACGTTGAGGAACGGGGTCGGCGACTGCTCGCGCTCGCTGCCGTGCCGGAACCGGCGGGCCGCGTGCGAGACGAAGAGCCGGTCCTGGGCCCGGGTGAGCCCGACGAAGAACAGGCGGCGCTCCTCGGCGATCTCGTCGTCGCTCGGCGCCGAACCGGGCCAGCGCAGCGGCAGCAACCCGTCCTCGCAGCCGACCAGGAAGACGACCGGGAACTCCAGGCCCTTCGCGGCGTGCAGCGTGAGCAGGTTGACCGCCTCGGCCCGCGGGTCGAGGGCGTCCACCTCGGCGCCGGTCGCGATCTCCTCCAGGAACCCGGGCAGGTCGTCGGCGAACCGGTGGGCCAGCGGCATGAGCAGGTCGGCCGCGGTCCAGATGTCCTCCGGGGCCAGCTGTTCGGCGTCGAGGGTCGGGGCCGCGTAGCGCTGGGCCAGCACCTGCGCGGTCAGCTTGACCCGGGCGGCGAGCGAACCGCCGAGGCCGCCCGCGTGCCGCAGCTCGCGGGCGATGACCGGAACGCCGGCCCGGTCGCGGAGCCGGTTGTGGGAGCGCTTCTGCACCGGGACGCCGGCCCGGGAAAGCGCTTCGACGATCGGCGCGGACTGGGCGTCGGTGCGATAGAGGACCGCGATGTCGGAGAACGACAGGTCGTGCAGGACGACCGAGCGCGAGTCGACGCGGCCCGAGTCGAGCGAGCGGTGCGACAGACCGCCGACCAGGTCGTCGATCGTGCGGACCACGAAGTCGGCCTCGTCGGCCACACTGCCCGCGGCATAGCGGCCGACCAGCGGTGACTCCGGGTCGAGCCGGGCCGGGTCGAGACGGCGGCCGTGGACCAGGGTCGACGGCGCGATCGCCTGCACCGCGGCGGCCAGGATCGGGGCCGACGAGCGGTAGTTGCGGGTCAGCCGGACCAGCCGCGCCTGGACGAAGTCCTGGTTGAAGCGCAGGAAGTAGCGCACGTCGGCGCCGCGGAACGAGTAGATCGCCTGGTCCGGGTCGCCGATCGCGCACAGGTTGCCGTCCGGCGGGCTCAGCAGGCGCAGCAGTTCGTACTGCGTCTCGTCGACGTCCTGGTACTCGTCGACGAAGATCCACTGCCATTCCTTGCGGTACTTCTCGACCAGCGCCGGATCGTCACGCAGCAGGGCGACCGGGACGGCGATCAGGTCGTCGAGGTCGACCAGGTCCTGCTGGCGGAGCAGCTTCGTGTACGCCAGGTCGTCGTCCCCGGCCTGGTCGCGGGCCTCGGCGCGTTCCTTCTCGTCGGCGATCCGCCAGTGCGGTCCGAGGCCGGCCGCCTTGGCGTTGTCGCGCAGGATCTGCAGGCCGACCGAGTGGAACGTGCCGACGGTGATGTCCTCGGCGACGTCGCCGAGCAGGGCGTCGAGGCGCTCCTGAAGTTCGGCCGCGGCCCGCCGGGTGAACGTGATGGCCAGGCAGCGGTGCGGGAAGACGCCCAGTTCCGCGCACAGGTAGGCCATGCGGTGGGTGAGCGTGCGGGTCTTGCCGGTGCCCGGCCCGGCGACGATGAGCAGCGGGCCGCCGGGGGCGCTGGCCGCGACCCGTTGCATGGCGTCGAGCCGGTCGAGCAGGCCGGTGCCGACCTCTTCCATTCCGCTCAGCATGGGTTCGAACGGCTCATGTGGGCTGGGCGGAGGCGGGAGCGGAGGAGCCGGTTTGGTGGTCTTTACCGGCTTTTTCGGGACCTGCGCACGTCCGATGGCGGTCGGCTCGGGTTTGCGCTGCTGCGGAAGATCGAACAGCGCCTCGACCTGGTGGTTGCTCTTCCGAAGCTCCCCAGGTTCGAAGAGCGTGATCACTCCGTACTCGCCGTCGTAACCGGCGATCCGCCGGACGTCGCCGCGCCGCAGCCGGGTGATCGCCTCCTCGACGTCGTCGCCACCGGCCTGGCCGATCGCGTCGACCGGGATCTTCCGGAGGATGTCGAGTTCCGGGCCGAGCGTCGCGACCAGGTGGTTGAGCTGCGTCTCCACGGTCTTCGACTTCGGGCCGACGCCGTTGATCTCACCCAGGATCTCGTGCAGCTGGATCAGGTGCTCGACGTGACCGTCCTTGGCGAACCCGACCGGCCGGTCGGCGAGGTCCTCGACCCGGCTCAGCACGCCCACGGTCAGCGGCTTGCCGCACTCGGGGCACCGGCCGCCGTGCTCCCGGGTGACCGCCGGCTCCCAGTTCACGCCGCAGGCCCGGTGGCCGTCCGCGTGATATTTGCCCTCTTCCGGGAAGAACTCGAGCGTGCCCGCCAGGCCGGCACCGTTCCTGACCGCCTCGTAGTCGGGGACGCCGGTGAACAGCGTCGCCTCCCGGGCCAGCGCGGCCGGCGAGTGGGCGTCCGAATTCGACACCAGGCGGTAGCGGTCGAGGCTGGAGACCCGCCAGTTCATCTCGGGATCGCTCGACAGGCCGGTCTCGACCGCGGTGACATGCTCGGCCAGGTCGGCGTAGCAGTCGGCGATCGCGTCGAAACCCGACTTCGATCCGAGGGCCGAGAACCACGGCGTCCAGATGTGTGCCGGGACCAGATAGCCACCCGATTCGAGGGCGATCTCGAGCAGGTCGCGGGAGTCGAGTCCGAGGATCGGGCGGCCGTCGGCGGTCAGGTTGCCGATCCGGCCCAGCGCGGTGTTGAACCGGGCCGCCGCCTCGAAATCCGGCATGTAGATGAGGTGGTGGACCTTGCGCGTGCGGTCGTCTCGCTTGTAGATGGTCGAGATCTCGACGCTGAGCATGAACTGCGCCGGCCGCGCTTTTTGGAGCGATCCGGGGAGCCGCTTGGTGACCTCGTCCTCGTCCTTCAGCCGGTAGAGCCCACTGCCGGCCTCGGCGAGGTTGTCGCGCAGGTGATCGAACCACGCCGGGTGCGTGAAATCGCCGGTGCCCAGCAACGCGATGCCCTTGCGCCGCGCCCACCAGGACAGATTGGGCAGGGTCAGATCACGGCTACAGGCCCGGGAGAACCGGGAGTGGATGTGCAGATCCGCGACGTATGTGTCCGCGGCGACCGAGGACCCTGCGTTGTCCGAGGGCACGCGCTGCATCCTGTCACGCCCTCCGGTGCTCTCACGAATCGCCACGCTCTAACGAACTTACGGATCTTGATGTGCTAGACGCTACGCAGGTCCATGACCGTGACCTGCGGCGGCGCACCCACCCGCAGCGGCGGTCCCCAGAATCCGGCGCCGTTGGTCACGAAGACCGGCACCCCGTCCACCCGCCCGAAGCCGGACACCACCGGCTGCTGCAACTTCACCAGCAGGTTGAAGGGTGCCATCTGACCGCCGTGGGTGTGCCCGGAAACCTGAAGATCGACCCCGAAGGGTGCCGCGTCGCGGGCCACCACCGGCTGGTGCGCCATCAGCACCACCGGCCGGCCCGGGTCGCGACCACCGAGCGCTCTGGCGAAATCGGGGCCGTCGCCGTACTGCACGCCGCCGAGATCGTTCACTCCGGCCAGATCCAACCCTCCGATCTCCACCCGCTCGTTCCGCAGCGGCCGCACTCCGAGTTCCTTTATCTCGTCGATCCAGGGCGCGAACCCCGAGTAGTACTCGTGATTCCCGGTGACGAAGTAGGCGCCATGCCGGCTCTCGATTCCTCTCAACGGCTCGGCGAAACGGCCGAGTTCCGCCACGCTGCCGTCAACCAGATCACCGACGACGCACACGATGTCCGCCGTCACCGAATTGATCAGGTCGACGATCCGTCCGACGTGGTGGGTTCCCTTCAGGGGCCCCAGGTGGATGTCGGAGACGATCGCCAGCCGCATCCCGTCCATGCTGCGAGGCAGCTTGGCCAGCGGCATCTGGACCCGCTGCAGCCGCGGAGGGCCGAGCGCGGTCCGCATGCCATAGCCGGTCGTGCCGGTCGCGGCGAGCCCGGCGACGATCGCCGCTCCGCGGGCGATGGCTTGCCGCCGGCTGAGCGATTCCTCCCCTCCGGATGTACGAGCCGTGGGGCGCCACAACCGCACCAGCGCCAGGCGCGGCACTTCCAGCGGAACGAGCGCGACGAGCAGATAGAACATCAGCCCGATCCACACGTAGCCCGGCCAGGCCAGCCACCACAGATGCCCACCGCGGGTGGCCCCCACGGTCAGCGGCACGAGGATGGCCAGCACAACCGCGACAACCGTGCCGGCCACACGTTTCCAGCCCGGGCCGCCAACGTCCCGGACGAGGCGCTTCCACAGGTAGAAGTGAATGGCCAGGTCGACCCCGAAGATCAGCGCGACGAACCCTGCCAAGACCGCTCCCGTCGTTACGTGTTCCCGTTCCTGTTCCCGGAGGCTACCTTTTCCGCTCCGGTCAGCAGGTAGGTCTCGATCGCGACATCCTCCAGCCCGTACGACGTGATCGTGCTGTGGGTCGCGGGTGAGAGGCCGCTCCAGCCCGGTCCGGCGGACATACGCGGTTGATCACGTCGAGGGAGCTTGGGCGCAGCCCCGGTTGAGCGGCGGCGTGCACCTGTCCGGCGTCCGGGTCGTCGTCGAGCGGTTGCTCGGGGGGCGTGCCCCCGCGACCAGCAGCCGATTCCGCTCCCGCGACGGGCGCGGCCTGCCTCAGCACCATGTCGCCGCTCGGCACCGTGCGGCCGGTCTCCACAAGCTGACGTGCCGGGCCGACAACTCAGCCCGGATCGCCAGCTCCAGCTGAACGAGCTTCCGCTCCCGCAGCAGCTCCGCGCCGGGGTCTGGCCCTTAGCTGCCAGGTAGTCGACGGCCCCAAGTGCGCGGCGCTCGGGCTCGACCGCGACCCGGTGCACGGACCAACACAGGCCGCCGTGATCGCTCGCCGATGACCGATGTGAGCAACCGAACCGTGGTGCGCCAGGCCTTCGAACAGTTCGCGGCCGGCAGCCCAAATTCCTCCAGACCGTCATCCGCGAGGACGCGTCAATACAGCCCCGGCAACCCGCCCGACCGCGACGCCCACCGCGAGGGCAAAGTCTGTCCCTGAAGCACCTGCTCGCCGACGACAATGACGTAGTCCTCGACTACCGCGTGGACGACGTAGTCGTCGACTACCGCACGGACGACGTAGTCGTCGACTACCGCACGGACGACGTAGTCGTCGACTACCGCACGGACGACGTAGTCGTCGACTACCGCACGGACCCGCCAGGCGAGCCGTCTCGCGCGGTGATCGACATCTGAAGCCTGAAAGACGGCCAGGTCGTCGAGCGCTGGCCGCCACCCAGCCCGTCCCCGACCCGGGCCGAGGTCCCTAACGGCATGTTCTGACCCGCACGGCTGGTGCGGACTGCGCGAACCGCGGGATCGTGTTTGCCGCGCGAACCGCGGGATCGTGCCGCCCTTTCGCAGGCGGCCTCCGCCTACACGCGATCTCAGTCCGCAGGTGGGCCGCGCTGGAGGTGCCGACGGCTCGAGTCAGCGTGAGCTCGAGTCCGCGTGAGACGACCGACTGCCAGCACGCGACGTCCGCCCAGCCGCCTCCAGGCCGACGAGACAACCGCCAGCCGCGCAAGCAAAGCGGCCGCATTCGAGCGCTCGGTGCTCGGTTGGCTCTGCCTTCGGCTGGCTCTGTGCTCGGTTGGCTCTGTGCTCGGTTGGCTCTGTGCTCGGTTGGCTCTGTGCTCGGTTGGCTCTGTGCTCGGTTGGCTCTGTGCTCGGTCGGCTCTGCGATCGGCCGCCGACCGGTCAGCCGCCCGCGAAAGGCGGCAGCACGTCGACCGTCGCGCCGACGGGGAGCGCCGCCCCGCGATCATGGCAAGCGAGCCCGTCGATCAGAAAACTCGCTGCCTTGAGCACGACCCCGAGCCGCTCCCCGTGCTGGTCGGTCAATGACTGCACCAGCTCGTCGAGCGTTACCGCCGACGCGGTCTCGGTCGAGACGCCGGCGGCCGCCCGGGCCCCCGCGAAGTAGCGGACCGTCAGCACGCTCATCCTCCGATCGCCGACATGGGCCGGGCCGGCTGCAGGAACGCCGGGTCGTCGATGCCGTGGCCCGCCCGTTTGCCCCACATGGCGGTTCGCCAGGCGGAGGCGATCTCCTCGTCGGCCGCCCCGTCGCGGAGCAACTTCCGCAGGTCGCTCTCCTCGCCGGCGAACAGGCAGTTGCGCACCTGGCCGTCGGCGGTCAGCCGGGTGCGGTCGCAGTCGCCGCAGAACGGCCTGGTCACGCTGCCGATGACGCCGACCCGGGCCGGTTCGCCGGCCGCGTCGACGTAGCCCGGGACGAGCCACGTCTCGGCCGGCGCCGTTCCACGTGAAACCGAATCCGGCTGAAGATCGAAGGGCGCGAGCGCGGCCAGGATCTCGTCGGCCGTGACCATCGTGTGGCGATCCCACCGGTGCTGCGCGTCCAGCGGCATCTGCTCGATGAATCGGAGCTGATAGCCGTACGCAAGAGCGAACCGCAGCAGAGCCGGCGCCTCGTCCTCGTTGATGCCCCGCATCAGCACGGTATTGATCTTGACGGGCGTCAGCCCGGCCGAAGCCGCGGCTCGCAGCCCCTCCAGCACATCGGCATGCCGGTCGCGGCGGGTCAGAGCGACGAATCGCGCCGGATCGAGCGTGTCGAGCGAGACGTTGACCCGGTCGAGCCCGGCCGACCGCAGCGGGCCGGCGAGCCGCGAGAGGCCGATGCCGTTGGTCGTGATCGACACCCGTGGACGGGGCGACAACTGGGTGGTCGCGGCGACGATGCCCAGCAGATCTCGGCGGATCAACGGCTCGCCGCCGGTGAAGCGCACCTCGGTCACCCCGAGCCGCGAAACCGCGATCCGCACCAACCGCACCACCTCGTCGTCGGTCAGCTGTTGCTGACGCGGCAACCAGGCCAAACCCTCCTCGGGCATGCAATAGGTGCAGCGCAGATTGCACCGGTCGGTCAGCGAGACGCGCAGGTCGGTGGCGACCCGGCCGAACCGGTCGACGAGCGGCCCGGCCGCCGGCTCGCTTGATCGCGTCTCGTTCATAGATTGAATCTAGCCGCTGAGCCGATCGAGTGCCCCTGCCCGTGCCCCACCGGTGGATAACCGCGTTGCCGCAGGTCAGAGCGGATTCGACGTGTCGAGGCGCGCCTGCGGCGACAAACGCGCCGATCAGGCCGCAAACGCCGCTCGAGCCGCGCTCATCACGGCTTCGCGATAAGAACCGCCGAAAGCCGCCGTGTGCACCAGCAAAAGGTGCAACTGATGCAACGGCACCCGTTCCCGCCACCCGTCAGCCAGCGGATAAACGTCGTCATAGGCCCCGATTACCGCGTCGAGATGCGGAACGCCGCCGAACAACGCCAACTCCGCCAGATCGGTCTCCCGATGTCCGCCCTGCGCCGCCGGATCGACGAGCCAGGCACGATCACCGGCCGCCCACAGAACATTTCCCGGCCACAAATCGCCGTGGGTGCGGCTCGGCGGCTCGCTCACCGCGTACGAGAAAAGGTTTTTGAGAATGCCGTCGAGAACGGCGACGTCGGTCGCGGTGAGTGCGCCGCTATCGGCCGATTTTTTGAGGTACGGCAGGAGCCGGCGCTCGGCGAACCACGGCCCCCACGGTCCGGTCGTCATCGTGTTGTCCAGGGGCAACGGCCCGATGAACCCCGGCCAGGGCGCCCCGAACGCGTCGGCGCCCGAACGATGCAGTGCCGCCAATTCCCGCCCGAACCGCGAAGCGGCCGCCCGGGACGCCGAACCGGGCTCGATCCATTCCATGGCGATCATCGACGGAACGGCGACGAGCACCTCCGGCACGCCGATCGCCCCCGCCGAGCGCAACCACTCCAGTCCCGCCGCTTCGGCGGCGAAAAAGCCATCCGGCGCGGTCGATCCCTCCGGCCACGTCTTGGCGAAAATCGAGGTGCCGTCGTCGAGCGTCAACCGGCTCGCCGCGGACACGCTTCCGCCGCCCACCGGCGTCTCGCGAATGCGCTGGTGGGTGAGAAATGTCGGGAGGTGCTCGGGGTGCGCGCGTAAGTACGCCAGGTCCACCGGCTTATCTTCCACTTCGCCTTACGGGCGCCCGAAATCGGAGTCAAAATGTCGGCATGACCCCTGTCACAGTGCGTTCGTACCGTCCGAGTGACCACTCCGCGGGCCGTCGCCTGTGGTCGGAGCTCACCAACCAGCACAACGAGATGTACGGCGAGCCGGCCGAGGACGGCGGCGAGGGCTTCGAGGAATATCTGACCCGGCTCGACCTCAGCGGCCTCTGGGTCGCCGACCACGCCGACGACGGCGTCATCGGGCTGGTCGGCCTGATCATCCGCGACCGGGCCGGCGAGGTCGAACCGGTCATCGTCACCGCCTCCCACCGGCACAAAGGCGTCGGCCGCCGGCTGCTGCGCCACGTCGCGGCCGAGGCCAAGAAGCGCAACATGACCGCGCTGACCATCTCGCCGTCGTCCCGCAACATCGAGGCCATCCGCAGCCTGCACGCGGCCGGCTACGACGTCGTCTCGTCCATCGAGCTCACCCTCGATCTCGACCGCCACCAGCACGAATGGCAGCAGGAGGGCCTCGAACTGCACGAGCTGCAGTTCCGCTCGTAGGTTTTCCACAGCACCCGACTTTGGCACTCGACAGCCCCCGCCGAACGGCCAAGCTGCCGGGCATGACGCCTGACACCACCATCGCCGTCCGCAACCCCGCCGACCTGGTCGACGCCACGCCCTATGTGATCGGCTTCCACCCCACCGAGAGCCTGGTCGTGCTCGGCCTCAGCGGCAACCGGGTGTTCTTCGGCGCGCGCTACGATCTGCCCCCGCCGGGAGGCGACGACATCGTCCAGCTGGGCGCGGTCATCTCCGCCCAGCGGGCCCGCTGCGTCGCGGTGCTGGCCTACGGCCCGCCCGCGACGGTCGACCCGGTGGTCCGGCGGGCCTTGGCGGTCTTCGACGCTTTCCGCGTACGCGTGCTGGAAGCGCTCCGCGTGCACGACGGCCGCTGGTGGTCCTACTTCTGCGCCGAGCCCGGTTGCTGCCCGGCCGAGGGCACCCCGTTCGACACCGCGACCAGCGTGATCGCCGCCGAGGCGACCTATCGTGGCCAGGTCGCGCTGCCCAGCCGCCAGGCCCTGGTGGCCCTGGTCGCACCGGTCGAAGGCCAGCCCCGCGCGGCCATGCTCGCGGCGACCGAACGCGCCCGGTCAGCCCTCGACGGCCTGCTCACCGACGACGCGCACAGCGCCCGGGCGATCCGCCGAGCCGGCCGCCTGGCCGTCCGCGAGGCCGAAAAGCGCTACCGCGCCGGCCGCGCCCTGACCGACGACGAGGTCGCCTGGCTGGGCGTCCTCTTGCTCGAACCCGACGTGCACGAATACACCCTCGGCCGCATCGGCGACGAGGAGTGGCGCCTGGCCCTGTGGACAGACGTCCTCCGCCGCGTCCAACCGCTCTACGTCCCCGCGGTCGGCTGCGTCCTGAGCTACCTGGCGTGGCGAGCCGGCCAGGGCGCCCTGGCCCGGGTGGCCGTCGACCGCGCGCTGCGCGTCGAGCCCCAGCACCGCATGGCCGCCCTGCTCGACGAGGTCCTCGGCATGGGCATCGGCCCCCACGCCCTGTCCGCCCTCGACACACCGCCCAGGATGGGGGTCGCCCTCCGCCACGAGAACCCCGCCACCCAGCGCCCCCACGACCCGCGCCCCAAGGGTTCGGAAGGGCTGCGTCGGGAGGGGTCGGACGGGCCGCGTCGGGAGGGGTCGGACGGGCCGCGTCGGGAGGGGTCGGACGGGCCGCGTCGGGAGGGGTCGGACGGGCCGCGTCGGGAGGGATCGGACGAGTTGCCCTGCGAAGGGTCGAATGAGCTGCTCGGTCAGGAGTCGGACGAGCTGCTCGGTGAGAAGCGGGACGAGCTGCGCGGAGAGGCATCGGGCGAGCTGCGCCGCGACAGGCCGGATGGTCTGCACCGCGAAGACGCGGAGGGGCTACGCCGCGAGGAGTCGGGCGGCCTGCCCGGCGAGGAGTCGGAGGGGCCGCGTCGCGCGGGGCCGGACGAGCCGAGCCGCGAGGGGTGGCACGAGCTGCGCCGCCAGATTTCGGATGGCCTGCGCCGGACGAGTTCGGACGGTCTGCGCGGAGAGGCATCGGGCGGGCTGCGGCGCGGGAAGTCGGACGACTTGTGCCGCGAGGGGTCAGGCGATTCGAGCCGTGAGGGGTCGGATGGTCTGCGTCGTGAGGAGCCGAGCGATCTGCGTCGCGAGGAGTCGGATGAGGGTTTGGCGGGTGGGCGGCCGGCCGCTCCGTCCAATCCAGAGGCGAGTGGGCCACCTCGCCGGAAGCGCCGGCTTCGCCGGGTCCTGCGCCGGAGGTCGAAGTGAGCCCGGTCAGACCGTGTCGAAGTGAGCCCGGTCAGACCGTGATGCGGTGGGTCGCGGTGTAGACGTTCATGCTCGGGCCGCGGAGGAAGCCGACCAGGGTCAGCCCGGCCTCGTCGGCCAGTTCCGCGGCCAGCGTGCTCGGCGCCGACACCGCGGCCAGCATCGGCAGCCCGGCCATCCACGCCTTCTGGGTCAGCTCGAAGCTCGCCCGCCCCGACACCAGCAGGATGTGGCCGGTCAGCGGCAGCCGGCCCTCGCGCAGCGCCCACCCGATCACCTTGTCGACCGCGTTGTGCCGTCCCACGTCCTCGCGCAGCACGAGCAGCTCGCCGTCGGCCGTGAACAGGCCGGCGGCGTGCAGGCCGCCGGTGCGGGCGAAGGTTCGCTGGGCCTCCCGTAACCGGTCGGGCAGCAGCGAGAGCGTGCGGGCCGACACCGACAGCGGATCGTCCGCGACCGCATAGCGGGAGCGGACGCGCACCGCGTCGATGCTCGCCTTGCCGCAGACGCCGCACGAGCTGGTCGTGTAGAAGTTGCGGCTCGGGTCGGTCACCGGTGGCGGCACGTCGGCGCCGAGCACGATCTCGACCACGTTGTAGGTGTTGGGCGTATCGGTGCCCGCGCACAACTGCGCCGTCACCACGTCACCGGCCGCGCCGATGACGCCCTCGGTCAGCAGGAAGCCCATGGCCAGATCGATGTCGTGCCCCGGCGTGCGCATCGTGACCGCCAGCGGCTGCTTGCGCACCCGGATCTCCAGCGGCTCTTCGGCCGCCAGGTCATCGGGTCGCCGTCGCGGCTCGCCGGAACCATCAAGGTCAATCTTCACGACCGGTCGCCGGGTCATCGTCCGCGCCATGTCACGAGCGTAGGCCGCGAAACCAGGCGCCGAAACAGTGAGTGATCCGCGACAGGTAAGTGAGCGCGCGGTCACGCTCGACACGTGTCCGGGATACGGTACGTACGTGGGGGGATTTGCGGCGGTGGTGCTGGCCGGTGGTGCGGCCCGGCGAATGGGTGGAGCGGACAAGCCGACCCTCCCGGTGGGCGGGCAGTCGATGCTCACCCGCGTGCTCGCCGCCGTGCACGACGCCGACCCGCGCATCGTGGTCGGCCGGGTGCCGCCCGACCTTCCGGTGCAGGTCCATTCCACGCGCGAGGAACCGCCCGGCGGCGGCCCGGTCGCTGCGACCTCGGCCGGGCTGGCCCTGGTGCCCGACGACATCACCTACACCGCTCTGCTGGCCGCCGACCTTCCGCTGCTCACCGGCGAGGCGATCGACGTGCTGCGCCTGACCGTCGAGTCGGCCCCGATGCAGGGCGCGGTCTATCGCGACGCCGAGGGCCGTCGGCAGATGCTCTGTGGGGTGTGGCGCACGACCGCCCTGCGCGGTGCCGTCAAGCGGCTGGCCGAGGAGCGCGGCGGCCTGCACGGCGCGTCGGTGCGCGAGCTGATGGAACATCTGCGGGTCGCCGAGGTCTCGTGGCGCCGCCCGGGGCCGCCCCCGTGGTTCGACTGCGACACCGACGACGACCTGCGCACGGCCGAGGAGTGGGCCCGATGACGACCGAGGCGCTCAACGCCACGATGACCGAAGTCGAGCCGGCCGAGGGCGAGACGGCCGCGAGCAAGCCGACCCCGAGCACGACGGCCGCGAGGGACTTGGCCCGATGAACGAGCTGGACGCCTGGATCGCCGCCGCCTGCGCCGAGCTCGGTCTCCGGCCCGACGAGATCGAGGCCAAGGCGGTTCTCGACGTGGCCCGCGACGTCGCACATCAGGTGATCCGGCCGGGTGCACCCGTCTCGGCGTACCTCATGGGCGTGGCCGTGGGCCGCGGAGCCGATCCGTCCGACGTGGCCGCCAGGCTCAGCGCCTTGGCGCTGAGCTGGCAAAAAGATGACACGCCGCCCATCGGTTGAGATGCCGGTCCATCCCCTGAGAAGGTGGACGAGGCGGCTGCGCGTCGCTCGATAGGGTGACGGGTACGGAGGTGACGATCATGTCGGCAGAGAGTGCTGCGGCGGATTCGGGCGAGGGTGTGCTGCTTGACGAGCCCACCACGGCCGATCTGCGGGCCAAGGTGACCGAGGCTTGGCAGGAGTTCGCGGGAGCGCTGGCGTCCGCGTTGGTCGAGCTCGGACCGGGTTCGCACATCGATCTCACCCTCGATCCGACGGCCTCCGGCACCGGCATGGCGGTCTATTCGGTGAGCGTCCGGGTCCTGCCCGACGGCGTGGTCGAGGCCCTGGCCGTCGGCAACGCCGAGTTGCCCGAGGGCTACCGGATGGATCGCGCGACCGTGGCCTCGCTGGTCGCGCTCGGCTGGTCGCCGCCCGGCGTGCTTCCCGGTTCGGGCGACTCGTTCGGGCTGCGCTCGACGGCCGACAAGGGCAAGCAGCTCGCCACGGTCATCACCCGCACGCTGCGCGACGTCTACGGCACGCCGCACCCCGCCTTCCTGGTCTATTTCGTGCACGACGACGAGGACGAGCCGATCGAGGTGGCGCCGCTGGCCACCGCGCGACACGAGCCGACCCTCGACGCCGGGCTCAACCTCGATGACCTCGACGGAAACGGCGAGCTGACCGAGGCCCTGGCCGCCGCGGCCGACGAGGTGGTGCCGCTCGAGGAGCGGGTGCGCACGGTCGTCGCCACGATGTCCAAGACCACGATCGACCAACTTCAGGTCGACAACGACGGAGACATCGGCATCCGGGCCGGTTCGGCCATGGTTTTCGTACGGGTACGCGACAACCCGCCGCTGGTCGACGTGTTCTCGCCGATCCTGACCGAGGTCGAGCCGACCGAGCAGCTCTATGTGAAGCTGTCCGAGCTCACCAACCGCATGCCGATCGGCCGTCTCTACTGCGCACAAGACACGGTGTGGGCGTCGATCCCGGTGTTCGGGCGCAACTTCCAGGCCACCCACCTCATGCTGGCCGTGCAGGTGATGACCGGCCTGGCCGACGAACTCGACGACCGGCTGCACGGCGAGTTCGGCGGCAAGCGCTTCTTCGGCGAGGGCGACAAGCCCACGGCGAAGGAGAAGGAGAAGGAGTCCGGCGACGACCACCGCACGGGGATGTATCTATAACGGCATCGGCGTGGGCGTCTCCACCAGGCGCGACAACACGACCATGCTCCGGGTCGAGGTCACGAACGGTTCGGCCCGCAGCTTTTCCAGCGCCTGTTCGAGGTGGCCGATGTCGGCCGCCCGCAGGTGCACCAGCGCGTCCGCTTCGCCCGACACCGTGTAGGCCCCGACCACCTCGGGGTGCCGCCGCGTCGCCACGGTGATCTGTGCCGGCGTGGTGCGCCCGGTGCAGAACAGCTCGACGAACGCCTCGGTCGTCCAGCCCAGGGCGGCCGGCTCAATGACGGTGGTAAATCCCTTGATCACTCCGCTCGACCGCAACCGGTCGACCCGCCTCTTGACCGCCGGGGCGGACAACGAGACCTTCGCACCGATCTCGGCATAGGACGCCCGCGCGTCCGACACCAGCAACGCAATGATTCGCTGGTCTACGGCGTCCATCTGCAACGATTCGCCTCCAACGAGCAAGATTTTCGGCTGTTTCGACCGTCCAAGGCTACCTACGCTGTAGCTCATGAGCTACCCGGAGCGTATGCCTCGTAATCGGACATATCTGATGTGCCCACCTGAGCACTTCACGGTGGAATACGCCATCAATCCGTGGATGGACACCACGATCGCGGTCGACGCGGCGCTCGCCATCAAGCAGTGGGAGCTGCTGCGCACCACGCTCGGCGACCTCGGCCACACCGTGCACGTCCTCGACCCGATCCCGGGCCTGCCCGACATGGTCTATGCGGCCAACGGCGCGTTCTCGGTCGACGGCCGGGTCTACGGGGCTCGCTTCAAGCATCCGCAGCGCTCCGACGAGGCCATCGCTCACCAGGGCTTCTACCGCGCCTCGGGCTGGCCCCTGACGATCGGCGAGCAGGTCAACGAGGGCGAGGGCGACTTCGCCTATCTCCCCGAGGCGTACGGCGGGCTGGTGCTGGCCGGTTACGGCTTCCGCACCGATCCGGCCGCCCACGCCGAGGCGCAGGAGGTGCTCGGCCGCCCGGTGCTCTCGCTCCACCTGGTCGACCCGGCCTTCTACCACCTCGACACCGCCCTGGCCGCGCTCGATGACCGCCACATCGCGTACTACCCGGGTGCCTTCTCGCCCGCCTCGCAGCGAGTCCTCGGGCAGCTGTTCCCCGACGCCGTGCTGGCCGACCGGGCCGACGCCGAGGCGTTCGGGCTCAACCTGGTCAGCGACGGCCGCCACGTGATTCTCAACACTGAGGCGGTGGCGATGGGCGACAAGGTGCGGGAGGCGGGCTACCTACCCGTGCACGTCGAGCTGACCGAGCTCAAGCGCGGCGGCGGCAGCGTGAAGTGCGCCGTTGCGGAGCTGCGCGCCTGAAGGGAACCGCCTGCCTGGAAGGGCCGCCTGCCTGGAAGGGCCGCGTCCCTGAAAAGACGCTCTGGGATCGGTGCGGGAAGATAGACGAATGACCGACGAGACCCGCACCGAGCAGAAGCAGGAAGACGGCTCCGTCATCGTGGTCGGCCCCGACGGGCGCCCGATGGGGACGATCGACGCCGATGGCACCCTCAACCCGGAGGAGCCCGGCAACCTGATCGAGCAGCCGGCCAAGGTCATGCGGATCGGCAGCATGATCAAGCAGCTGCTCGAGGAGGTGCGGGCGGCGCCGCTCGACGAGGCCAGCCGCAACCGGCTGCGCGACATCCACCAGCGCTCGATCGTCGAGCTGGAGGACGGTCTGGCCCCCGAGCTGCGCGACGAGCTCGAGCGGCTGTCGTTGCCGTTCGAGGGCGACACCCCGCCCAGCGAGGCCGAGCTGCGCATCGCCCAGGCCCAGCTGGTGGGCTGGCTCGAGGGTCTCTTCCACGGCATCCAGGCGGCGCTGGTCGCGCAGCAGATGGCGGCCCGGCTGCAGCTGGAGCAGATGCGCGGCGGTGGCGGCCGACCGGCCCTGCCCATGGGCGCGAGCGGCATCCTGCCGGGCATGCCGGGCGGCCCGGGCCCGCAGGGCGGCGGCGACGGCCGCACCGGCCAATACCTGTAAGCGGCCCCACGCGGCGACAACCGGAGACGGTTGACGGGCAGTGAGGCCGGCCAGCGGCCCACCCGGATGGCGACGGTCGGGGGCGCTCCACTGGACCCACCTTGGGGCTCCGTCATAGCCAGGCCGATCGCATGGCGGCAGCCGCCGGCAGTTGACCGGGCTGGGAGGATCGCAGGCGGCCGATCCGGCGGCAACGCTGCGCGCCGCCAGGGCAGGACCGGCCGCGGGCAATCAGGGAGCGAGCCATCGGGCCGCGACGGCCGCATGCGGCCCATCACGCGACAACGCCATACGCGGTTCGCAGGGCGGCGACGGTTGCTGGCGGCCCGCGGGGCCGGCCGGCGGTCGGCCGGGCGGCGACGGTTGCGCTCGGCCCGTGGCTTGGGCGGTGGTCCATTGGGTGCGACGGCTGCTGGCGGCCCGTCGGAGCGGGCGGCGGTCCATTGGGTGGCGACGGCTGCGGGCGGGCGGCCGGGCGGGCGGGCGGGCGGGACAGTGGGTGGCGACGGCTGCGAGCGGGCGGCGGGACAGTGGGTGGTGGCTGCCCCATGGGGTGGTGGGTGTGAGACGGCGGGGCGGGCTGTGAGACGGCGGGGCGGGCTGGGGGGTGACCCGGCGGGCCCGCCCGGCGGCGGCGCGCGGAGGGTGGGCAGCCGCGGACCCGAGGCCCTCGGTGCGGGACCAGGGCACGCCGTACTTCTGAGAAGTGGCTACAGACTGAACTCTTCGGTCAGATAGAGCGCCACGCCGTCCTCGTCGTTGGTGCGGGTGACCTCGTCGGCTACCGCGCGGACGGCGGGATGGGCTTTGCCCATGGCGACGCCGTGGCCGGCCCACGCCAGCAGCGGGATGTCGTTGGGCATGTCGCCGAAGGCGAGCACCTCGGCGGCGTTGATGCCGTCCCGTTCGCAGAGCCAGGCCAGCCCGGCCGCCTTGGTGACCGCCGGGGCCGAGATTTCGACCAGGGCACTCGACGACGAGTGGGTCGTCTCGGCGATCTCGCCCAGTGTGTGGCTGACCAGCTCGTAGAACGCGTCGGCCTCGTGGTTTGCCGAGCGGGCCAGCAGCTTCACCGCCGGGGCCGAGGTCAGCTCCTCGGGTGTGGTGAGCACGCGCACCTGGTGGGGCGCGTTTTCCCAGCGCACCGGCCAGGCCTCTTCGTACCAGAAGGAGCGGCCGTCTTCGACCTCGACCGCCAGCGCGATGTCGGGCACCGCCTCGCGCAGCCGCTTGCTCACGTCGAGCAGCAGGTCGGTGGAGAGCGGGTTGGCCAGCAGGATCTCGTCGGCGACCGGGTCGTAGACGACCGCCCCGTTGGCGCACACGGCCGGCACCGGCGCCGGCATCTGGTCATAGAGCTGGTGGAGCCAGCGCACCGGGCGGCCGGTGACGAGGACGAACGGCACCGGCAGCGCCGCGACGGCTTCGATCGTGCGCGGGCTGAGGGTGCCGTCGCTGCGGATCAGGGTGCCGTCGATGTCGCTTGCTACAAGTTTAAAACGCATCACCTTGACAGTAACTTGTCGAGGTAGACGGCCACCCCGTCCTCATCGTTGGTCAGCGTGACCTCGTCGGCCACCGCGAGCAGTGACGGGTGTGCGTTGGCCACCGCCACCCGGCTCCAGCCGGCCCAGCCGAACATCGGCAGGTCGTTGGGCATGTCGCCGAAGACCAGCACGTCGGCCGGGTCGACGCCGACCGCCTCGGCGACCACCGCCAGGCCGGTCGCCTTGGTCACGTCGGGCGGGCAGATCTCGACGTAGTCGAGGCCGGCCTGAGTGACCGATGCCACGTGCTCCGGGATCAGCCGGCGGGCCACCTCGAGCAGGTCGTCGACGTCGTGGCCGAACGACCGCACGAACGCCTTGATCACGTCGCCGGAGAGGCATTCGGCGCGGCTGCGGGGCAGCACGGTGACCGGGTAGCGCCAGGTCGGGTCGAAGTCGCCCCAGAGCGGCGCCTCGTCGTGCTCCAGCGCCTCGATCATCAGTGACAGCCGGCCGACCTCGGCCTCGAGGGCGTCGAGCACCGGCAGCAGCGTCGAGCCGGGTAGCCACGACTGGCGGAGGTAGGTCGATTCGGCCTGGTCGAGCACCCAGCCGCCCTGGGCCATCACGAGGAAGTCGGCCGAGCGGATGTCCTGGCGGATCAGCGACGTCAGGCGGGGGCCGCGCCCGGTCGCGCCGACGATGCGGATGCCGGCGGCCCGGACCCGGTCGAGAACCTCATGGGTGTACGCGGACACCGTGTCGTCGCTGCGCACGAGCGTGCCATCGAGATCTGTCGCGACGAGCTTGGGGAGTCCAGGCTTGGTCATCGGTGCCTCCGAGGTGGAACGACCCCCGCGGAGGGCGGAAGGAAAAAGTTACACCTATCCGGCTACCAGCGGCTATGACTTCTGGTAGCCGGACGGTGTATTAGCAGTTAGCGCTGGGGTTCAAGAAGATCGCGACCGCCGAGGTACGGCTGGAGAGCCTTCGGCACCCGCACCGAGCCGTCCGGCTGCTGGTGGTTTTCCAGGATCGGAATCAGCCACCGGGTGGTCGCCAGCGTGCCGTTGAGTGTCGCCGCGGTCTGCGGCTTGCCGTCCTCGTCGCGGTAGCGGATGTTGAGCCGCCGGGCCTGGAAGGTGGTGCAGTTGGACGTCGAGGTGACTTCGCGGTAGCGGCCCTGGGACGGCACCCAGGCCTCGCAGTCGAACTTTCGCGACGCGCTCGTGCCCAGGTCGCCGGCGGCCACGTCGATCACCCGATAGGGAATCTCGACCTTGGCCAGCATCTCCTCTTCCATGGCGAGGAGCTTGAGGTGCTCGTCGGCGGCCTGGTCGGGCCGGCAGAACGAGAACATCTCGACCTTGTCGAACTGGTGCACCCGCAGGATGCCGCGGACGTCCTTGCCGTACGACCCGGCCTCGCGCCGATAGCACGACGACCACCCGGCGAAGCGGCTCGGTCCGGCCTCGAGATCGATGATCTCGTTCGCGTGGTACGCCGCGAGCGCGACCTCCGAGGTGCCCACCAGGTAGAGATCGTCGGCGGGCAGGTGGTAGATCTCGCTGGCGTGCGCGCCCAGGTAGCCGGTGCCTTCCATCGACTCGGGCTTGACCAGCGACGGGGTGATCGACGGCGTGAAGCCGTGCTCGACCGCCTGAGCTATCGCCAGCTGGAGCATCGCGAGCTGGAGAAGCGCGCCGACGCCGGTCAGGAAGTAGAACCGCGAGCCCGACACCTTGGCCCCGCGCTCGGTGTCGATCGCCTTGAGCGCCTCACCGATCTCGAGGTGGTCCCTGGGGTTGTCGATGGCCGGCCGGTCGCCGACCTCGCGCAGCACGATGAAGTCGTCCTCGCCGCCCGGGGGCACGCCGTCCTGCACGACGTTGGGAACCGCCAGGTTGGCGACGCGAAGGGCCTCGTCGGCCGCCGCGGCCTCGGCCTCGGCCACCTTGACCTCGGCTGCCAGTTCTTTCGTCCGCGCGAGCAGCGCCACCCGCTCGTCACCGGACGCCTTGGGCACCTGCTTGCTGAGGGATTTCTGCTCCGCCCGCATCGATTCGAACCGCTGGGTGGCCGCCCGGCGCTGCTCGTCGGCGCGCACCAGGGAGTCGACCACCTCGGTGGACTCGCCGCGCAGTCGCTGGCTGGCGCGGATCAGCTCGGGGTCTTCGCGTAGCAGACGCAGGTCAATCACGATTGCCGAGCCTACCGGCGACCCGGTCCGGTCATCACCCGGATATCCCGGTCGTCCGTTATCGGTCGGGCCGGTCGTGGTCGTCGGCCCGCGAGGTGAACGGTGTGGTCGACGTGACGGTCAGGTCGAAGGTTTCCTCGTCGTCGTCCTGGTCGTCGACGGCTCGCCGCCACTCCCAGTGGGCGGAGGACGAGTCCCGGCCGGCCAGATAGAGCGCGGCCACCGCCAGCATCACCGCGATCAGCGCACACCACAGCCCCCGCCCGTACGCCACCTTGAGCTGATCGCTGTTGAGCTCGAGCGTGTAGAGCCGCGAGAAGAGGCGACTCTGATCGCCCAGCAGCGAGGTGAGCGAGAGCACCACGCCGAGGACCGCCCCGCCGACGCCGAGCCCGGCCAGCCGTGCGTAGCGCCGCCCGGCCGGCGGCCCGAAAAGCGTGAGCACGATGGCCGCCACGAGCAGGAACAGCCCGGTCAGATAGGCGCCGCCGAACGCGCCGAGGTCGGCCAGGTCGGTCGGCAGCACCTTGTCGCCGAGCTCGCCGTTGCCCAGCGCCGCCGCGTCGACGGTGGTGACCTGCCACTCCGAGATCAGTGACGCGAACGCGGCCACCGCGGCGAGCGCCGCCCCGATCGGGACCAGCCGCCGGTCGCCGAGCAGTTCACGTCCGAATCCGCTCAGACTGCGGCGGCGCCGGACCGGCGCGGACTCGGGCTCGGAGCCGAACTCGATGACCGGGGGTGGCGAGGGGGAGGTGATCCCGAGGTCGATCGGCTGCTGCGGCACGGGCATGGAACCCATGATGACCCGTGCCCTGGTCGGCCGACCAGCCACACCGCGATGGACTAGCGTTTCGGTTATGCCTATCAACACTGCTACTGCGCGCTGGGAAGGGAACCTCCCCGAGGGTTCCGGCTGGATGAAGACCGGCAGGGGTGGTCTTCAGGGCAACTACTCCTTCAAGTCGCGCTTCGAGGAGGGCGAGGGGACCAACCCCGAGGAGCTCATCGGCGCCGCGCACGCCGGCTGTTTCTCGATGGCCTTCGCGAACGCGCTCTCCCAGGCCGGTTTCGTGCCCACCTCGGTCGACACGACCGCCCGGGTGAAGCTCGAGAAGACCGACTCCGGCTTCGCGATCACCAGCATCGCGCTCGAGACCACGGGCAACGTGCCGGGGGTCGACGAGGGCACGTTCCAGAAGATCGCCGAGGACGCCAAGGTGAACTGCCCGGTCTCCAAGCTGGTCTCCCCGGGCACCAACGTCACGCTGACCGCCACCCTGGTTTCCTGAACGACCCGCCGAACGTGCCGGTGCGCACGCACCGGCACGCTTGGCGCACAATGTGTTCGTGCCAGTGGAGATGAGCCGTGAGCGATTCGAGGAACTGGTCGGTGAGGCGCTTGACGAGGTGCCGGTCGAGCTGCTCTCTCTCATGAACAACGTGGTGTTCCTGGTGGAAGATTCTCCGCCGGGCGGTGGCGACGACCTGCTGGGGGTCTACGAGGGAACCGCCCTGACCGACCGCGGCTGGGACTATTCGGGCGCGCTTCCCGACCGCATCACGATCTTCCGCGTGCCGACCCTCAAGGTCTGTCAGACCGAGACCGATGTCATCGACGAGGTCGCCATCACCGTGGTGCACGAGATCGCCCACCACTTCGGCATCGACGACAACCGGCTGCACGAGCTGGGCTGGGCCTGACCACCACTTTTGGGTGCGCCACCTACCCTGGTTCGAAACACGTCTCAGGAGGTTGTGCATGCGCAGCGAGCTTTTCTCGAAGGACAACCTCGAGAAGGAGTCGACCCAGCCCGGCCTGCGTCTCCAAAACTCCAAGCTGCTCAAGGCCGAGCTCAACGGTGATTTCATGGCCCGCCAGGGTTCGATGGTGGCCTACCAGGGTCAGGTCCAGTTCGAGGCGCTCGGCTCGGGCGGGATCGGCAAGTTCATCAAGCAGAAGCTGACCGGCGAGGGCGTTCCGCTGATGCGGATCCGGGGCCAGGGCGACGTCTTCCTCGCCGAGCGCGCCGCCGACATCCACCTGATCGATCTCGAGCAGGGCGACGCGCTGTCGATCAACGGTGCCAACGTGCTCGCCTTCGACTCGACCCTGCAGTACGACGTGCGCATGACCAGCGGCGGCGCCGGCATGATGTCCAACGCCGGCCTGTTCAACTGCGTCTTCACCGGCTATGGCCGGATCGCGGTCACCACCAAGGGCACCCCGGTCGTGCTGACCGTCGACCAGCCGACCTACGTCGACCCGCAGGCCGCGATCTGCTGGTCGGCCAACCTGCAGACCGGCTTCCACCGGGCCGAGCAGCTCGGCCTGGGCACGCTGATCGGCCGCACCACCGGCGAGCGCTTCACGATGAGCTTCGCCGGGCAGGGCTTCGTCGTCGTGCAGCCGTCCGAGGAGACGACGCACGGCCTGGCCGGTGCCGGGGGCGGTGGCCAGCAGCAGGGCGGCGGCATCCTCGGCAACCTGCTCGGCAACTAGGCCCAGGATCAGACGGTCTCGCCGGCTCGGATCCGCGCCAACCAGGCGGCCGAGTCGGCGAAGTCGGTGTCGGACAGCCCCTTCGGCGACGCCACCGGTGCCTCCCGGGTCAGCCGGTGCCGCGGATAACTGCCGAGGAAGCGGACCTCGGCACAGATCCGGCGAAGGCCCTGAAGGGCCTCGCCGAGCCGCGGTTCGGCGACATGTCCGGAGCAATCGAGGAAGAAGACGTACGTCCCGAGCTGCTCGCCGGTCGGGCGGGACTCGATGCGGGACAGGTTGATACCGCGTACGGAAAGCTCGGTGAGCACCCCGACCAGCGTGCCCGCCTGGTCGTGCCGGATCGAGACGGCGAGTGAGGTGACGTCGTCGCCGGTCGGAAGGCCCGGAGGGCCCGGCCGGGTCAGCAGCGCGAAGCGGGTCACCGCGTCGGCGTGATCGGCGACCTTCTCGGCCAGCACGGTCAGGCCGTTACGCGGCACCCCGATCGGCGCGCAGAGGGCCGCGTCGTGCTCGCCCGAGGCCGCGCTGATCGCGGCGGCCGCGTTGGAGAGCATGTCGACCACGGTCGCGTCGGGCAGGTTGGCGAGCAGCCAGTTGCGGCACTGGGCCGAGGCCTGCGGGTGCGCCGCCACCGAGCGGATCTCGGCCAGCGGGGTGAGCCGCCGAGCGGCCAGCACGAACTCGACCGGCAGCAGCACCTCGCGGGTGATCATCAGCGTGCTGCCGGTGGCCAGCTCGTCGAGCGTGACCGGCACCGCGCCGCCGACCGAGTTTTCCAGCGGCACCAGCGCCGCGTCGGCGTCGCCCGCGCGCACCGCCTCGAGCGCCTCGGGCACGCTGCGGGCCGGAACGCGCAGGCCGTGCTCGGCGGCCGGGATCGTGCGCAGCGCCGCCTCGGTGAACGTGCCTTCGGGACCGAGGTAGACGAATCGGGTGGGTGGCGTGCCGGGCATCCCAAAAGTCTAGGCCCTGCCCGGCCGGCTTCCGGCCGGGCGGGCCCGGTCAGAAGCCGCAGGCGAGCACCCGGATGCCCGCGGGGGCGTCCTTCCGCAGCGGGTCGTTGCAGACGTCCGAGCCGGCGGCGACCAGCTGGAGGCCGGTGCCCGGGCCGACCGCGACCACGAACAGCGGATCCTGCTGGTCGCGGGGCTTGCTGGCCACCCCGGCCGCGACCAGCGACCAGTCGCCCGAGCAGTAGGGCCCGTCGAAGACCTTGAGCGTCTCCTTGGGGATGCCCGCCTTGCCTTTGATCAGCGTGAGCATCTGGGCGGCGGTCGGCTGGGTGGTGCCCGCGCACTTGGCCGCGTGCGACGGGGTCGGCGTCGGCGAGTTGGTGGTCGCCGGGGTCGTGGTGGCGACCGGCGGCGGCGGGTAACCGCCGTAGCCCGGATAGCCGCCCACGCCGGGGTAGGCCGGAGTCGGCAGGAGGCCGGTCGGCAGCGGGGCGCCGGTCACGGTCGGGAGGGCCGCCGACGGCACGGCTCCGGACGGCTGCCCGCTCGGCAGCGCGGAGAAGGGCGGGGAGGTCGGCAACGGCTGCGGTGGTTCGCCGCAGGCGGCGAGCAGCAGCGGTACGCCGCCGGCGAGCAGAGCCACGCTCAGGAGCGGCGTGAGTCGTGTGCGGGGGAACACGCCCGACATGGTAGGCCCGCCGGCTGAGCGGCCGTCAGGTGGCGATGCGGTGCCCGGCCGCGACCAGCGTGTCGACCGCCTCGCGCAGGCGCACGGCCGGCACCAGAAGGTAGTCGGTCGTGTAGGTCGAGAACGTCACGATGTTGACTCGGGCGTCGGCGAGCGGGCCGATCAGCGAGGCCAGCACCCCGGTGAGCGCGAGATCGAGCGGACCGACCACGCGCAGGCAGCGCCAGGCCGTGTCGGCGACCGCGTCCGCGGGCACCCGGTCGCTCGGGCAGATGATCGACAACTCGTCGGGGTCCCAGCTCAGGGAGATCACGCTCTTGTCGTCCGGCCCCCGGGTCAGCGAAGCGGGCAGCGGCGATCCGGCCGGCAGCCGGCACACCGCGTACTCCTCCGGCAGCAGGTCGAGATCAAGCATGAGGGCAGACTACGTTTCCGACGCGTTTCGCATAATCCCCGCACGGTGCGGTGAGCGCCACAAACCCCGGACGCGTCTAGTAGCGGACCGCGGAGAAGAACGTCAATGCGCCGAGAACCCGCTCGCCGTCAAGCAAGGGCGTGGAGATGGCGTCGACGGTCAACGGCGCCGCGCCCGGCTCGGGCACGACCCGCATGAGACCGCGGGCCAGCCGCCCGCTGCGGACGGCCAGCAGCGGCGGGATCTTGTCGGCCTCGGGATCCTCGAGGGCGCCCGCGTTGGCCGTGAAGTCGATCAGGGAGATCGCCGCGGTGAGGTGCTGACCGATCGCCTCGACCGGTTTGCCCAGACCCAGCAGCTCGCTGCAGGCGGGCGACAGGGCGGCGATCGCGCCCTCGGTGTTGATGATCAGACAGGGTTCGGCTGCGGCCATCACCGTGGACGTCCACCGCTCGACACTGCTCAGGAACTCGGCCTCGACCGGTGTCCGCGCCTGCGGCACGAACGCTCCCGAGAGTGAGAGCTCGACGTGCGCCACTCGCTCCTCCTCGCTCCTTCGAGCTCTCCGGGGTGCCGCGGTCTGGAGAGAAACGGACCGCGGCTCACCCGAAGGTTGCACTCAAAGGAACGTTACCGGCGAGCTGGGCGCTTGTCAGCGGCCGTTTGTCCGTCGCCGTACCAGCGATAGTCGCCGGCCGGGCGATAAGGCGCATTGGCCCAGGTGGCAGGGTTGTTGGCCACGGCTGAGAGTTTGCTCGCGGTGGCCGGCGAGATGCGCGCGCCACCGGCGATCAGCAGCCGGTCGAGCTCCTTGTCGGTGGCGACCAGGACCTCCTTGGGCAGGCCATGGACGCTGATCACGCCCGACCCGACGAAGGTGAGGACCGGGGTCACCGGCACGCTGAGGCCGACCGCGGCGGAGAGGGCCTTGCCCGCCCGGCGAGCCTCGCGGCGTGCCTCGGCGACGTAGGCCGGGCGCTTCCCGTTGATCTGCACGACGTCACCGGCGATCAGGACGCGGGCGCGGCCGTGGTCGGCCACGGTCACGGCGTAGACCCCGCCCGGGCCGATGGCCAGGAAGCCGGCGCGATCGTCGGCCGGGTCAGGTTCGGCATAGGTCGAGGACTCGGCGCGCGGCCAGTCCACGATGTGCCAGTTGGGTCCGAGGCGGTCGAGCCGGGTCAGCGCGCGGTTTCCGGCGGCCTCGAGACGACGGGCGTCCCGGTCGGCGCGGCGGCGGCGCATCCAGTCGACGGCGGTGATCCGAGGCTCCGAGGGGACTGGCAGGAGCTCGGTGTGGCGCTCGGGCGGTTGTAGGGCCTTACCTGGAGCGGGCAGAGCGGCAGGGCGTGCTGAGAAGACAGTCACTTTCGACCTCCGGCAAAAGGTCCTTGGGCTCTCTTTCCACTACCGTACGTGCTCGCCCCCATACAGAAGCAAGACACAGTAGGAGAAAGAAAGGGGAGTGAGTGGGGATGAATGCCACATTCACGCACCACGACTTCTTGCGTATGGCGCATCTCGAACTTTCTGCTCTCCCCGATCGGCCAGTTCAAGAACCAAGTTAGCCTCACCTTCGCTCCGGCGCACCGATGTCTCATGATCTAGTCAGAACGTCATCGAGCGACCGCACCGAGTATCGGAAGATCGACCGGTGGACTACGGTCGGGTCGTGGCGCACTACGTCGACAGTGAAGTCAGCCGCCTGCGGACCGTGATGCTCCATCGGCCGGGCCCTGAGCTGGCCCGACTCACCCCGCGGAACAACGACTCGCTGCTCTTCGACGGCATCCCGTGGGTCGGCCGGGCCCAGGAGGAACACGACGCTTTCGCCGAGGCGCTCCGCTCTCGCGGCGTGGAAGTGATTTACCTCGCTGAGTTGCTGGCCGAGACGCTCACCGTGCCCCACGCCCGGGAAGAGCTGATCTTCGGGGTGCTGGAGGACCGGCGGCTCGGCGAGACACTCCGGAGCAAGGTCGCCGACTTCCTGAACGACCAGGACGCGCTGCGCCTGGCCGAGATCCTCACCGGCGGGCTCGCCCACGAGGAGCTCAAGCCCAACCCCGGCGGCCTGGTCTACGAGATGATGCACCACCACGACTTCGTGATCGACCCGCTGCCCAACCTGCTCTTCACGCGCGACTCCTCGGTCTGGGTGCACGACCGGGTGGCGGTCACCAGCCTGGCCATGCCGGCCCGGCGGCGCGAGACCACGCTCACCAACGCGATCTACCGCTACCACCCGAGGTTCGCCGGCACCGGCGTGCTGTTCGACCCGGGCCTCGAACACCTCGAGGGCGGCGACGTGCTGCTGCTCGCGCCCGACGTGGTGGCGATCGGGGTCGGCGAGCGTACGACCCCGGCCGGCGCCGAGCGGCTGGCCCGCCGGGTCTTCGAGGCCGGCTCGGCCCACACCATCCTGGCCGTGCCGATCGCCCAGGAGCGGGCGACCATGCACCTCGACACCGTCTGCACGATGGTCGACGTCGACGCCGTGGTGATGTACCCGAACATCGCCCACGCGCTGCAGGCGTTCACGGTCGTGCCGGGCCCGGACGGCCATCCCCGGGCGAGCGGGCCGCGGCCGTTCCTCGACGCGGCGGCCGAGGCCATGGGCATCGACCGCCTGCGGATCATCGACACCGGCCTCGACCCGGTGACCGCCGAACGCGAGCAGTGGGACGACGGCAACAACACGCTCGCCATCGCCCCGCGCCTGTGCGTCGCCTACGAGCGCAACGTCGAGACCAACGCCCAGCTGGAACGGGCCGGCATCGAGGTGGTCCGCATCAGCGGCTCGGAGCTCGGCAGCGGCCGCGGCGGCCCGAGGTGCATGAGCTGCCCGGTCGACCGCGTGCCCTCCCAGCCACTAGCGCAAAGTTAGCTGGCGGCCGATCAGGCCCTGCTTGGCGCGGCGGGCGTCGGCGTCGAGCGGGCCGGTCTCGGCCAGCGTCTCGCCGTAGCGTTTGGCGAAGTCGGCCAGCGGGGCCTCCCAGTCGGGCGCCTCGGCCTCGCCCGGGATGTCCCAGACCGGCACCAGCAGGCCGTGGGCCCGGAACATGCCGGCGAACTTGGTGCCCTCGCCGAGCAGCAGGTCGCCGCTCGCGGAGAGCCGGGCCAGCGCGTCGAGGCCCTGATCTTCGGCCTCGGGCAGAACCCAGCGCACGTGGCCCTTGTCGGGCGCCACCCGGCACCAGTACGCCGCCCGGGCCGCCGACAACCGCACGGTCGGATAGATCGAGGCGTTGGCCCGTTCCAGCGACGCCTTCACGTTCGGGTCGTCGGCCTGGTCGGCGTCCAGCCAGTATTCGAAGCCGTCCTGCATCGTGATGTCGAGCGGGCCGTCGACCAGGATGTCCTGCAGGCGGGGGCCTTCGCCGGGCAGCGCCGGCACCGACACCGTGTCGCCGGGCTCGGTGCGCAGCGCGCTCAGGATCGCCACGGCCAGGTCGCGGGAGACGTCACCGGACTGCACGTGGCGCTGCAGCCCGATGAACACGCGGCCGTCCTGGCGGGTCATCGCCGGCCAGGCCATCGGCAGCACGGTCGACAGGGTGACCGGGCGATCGCCGTACTCCTCGATCACCTCGGGCCTGAGGGCGAGCGGCGCGGACGCGGCCGGCACCAGCTCGCGCAGCGCGATCCACTCCGTCTCGTCGGTCAGGCCCTCGAAGGGGCGGGCGACGAAGATGTCGCGCACCTTTTCGCGCTTGGGGGCGGCGGCGTTCTGGCGTGGGTTCCGGCGCTTGCTCACGGCGACACAGCCTAGGCGAGGCATCGTCGAAAGGGACACTCCGCCCGGACGTGTCGCATTCGATCAAGGACGGTCGTCAGGCGCGCGGCAACCGGACCTCGGCGGTCGTGCCGCCACCCTCCCGGGGGCGCAGGGACACCCATCCCTGCTGTCGCTCGACCAGCCGGCGTACGAGATAAAGCCCGAGCCCCGCCCCGGGGTGAGCCCGCCCCTCGCCGTTCGCCTCGGCCTGCCAGTAGCGCTCGAAGGCCCGCTCGACGTGCTCGGGCCGGATGCCGATGCCCCGGTCGGAGACCCGGAACCGCAGCGTCTCCTCGTCGGCCCCGGCGCACAGCTCGACCGGGGTGTCGGAGGGCGAGTATTTCTCGGCGTTGGTGGTCAGCTCGGTCAGGATGGTCGCGATCGAGTCGCGCTCGCCGTAGGCCTTGGGGAGCTCGGCCGGCAGGTTGTCGAGCACGAGCCGGCGGCGCAGGTCGGCCGGCAGCTCCTCGACCGCCGCCCGCAACGCCTCGGCCAGGTCGAACGGGCCGGCCGGGGCGACGCCCAGCTCGCCGTCCTCGCTGGCCGCCGAGAGCAGCCGGTCGACCAGGCGGGCCAGTTCGCCGGCCCGGGTCCCGATGATGCGCGCGGCCTCCTTGCGGCCCGCGTCGCCGAGGGAGTCCCAGTGGTGGGTCAGCGTGTCGGCGTACCCCTTGATGACGGTGACCGGGGTGCGCAGCTCGTGGCTGGTCACCGCGACCCAGAGGTCGCGGTTTTCCTGGCGGTGCACCCGGGCCGCCGCCTCGCGGGCGTCGCCGAAGACCGGCAGGCCGGACTCGAGGGAGTAGAGGCGCCCGACGTACGACGCGAGCAGCTCGAGCACGGCGTGGTGCTCAGGGCTCGGGTCGCCGGCGCCGGCGCCGAAGTAGACGTGCAGGGAGCCGAAGACCGTGTCGCCGGCTTCGCAGCGGGCGCCCAGCATCTGCCGCAGGTCGGCGCCCTCGATCTGGCGGGCGAACTCGTCGTTGACCGAGTCGAGTGGGATGAGCCGCGTGCGGTCACCCTGGCGGCGGTCGTCGCGGGAGACCCGGCGGCCGATCGCGTGCTCGCACACCCCGGTCGCGGCGACCACCCGGCCGTGGCCGGGAGCGTATTCGGCGAAGCCGGCGCCGAGGCCGCCGAGGATCTCCTGGGCCAGGCGTACGACCTGCTGGAGCACGGCGAGGCCCGCCTCGCCGGAGTTGATCCGGTCGAGGATCGCGATCTGACCGCGGGTCAGCGCGGCGTAGTCGGGACGGTCCGGCATGTTTGCGAGTGTCCCTCGCTTTCGAGGATTTGGGCAGATGGGCCGCCACAGAACTGCACGCCGGTCACTCCGGCGTGTCGGGTGTCACAGGGCGTTCAGGTGGTCGAGCACGAACTTCGGCCGGTCCGTGATCACACCGTCGACCTGTTGATCGAGCACCATCTTGAGGTCGACTTCGTCGTTGACCGTCCAGACGTACGCCTGGTGGCCGGCCGCCCGGACGGCCGGCAGCAGGCCGGGGCGCGATCGCACCAGGCCGACGCGGGGCCCGGCGATGCGCGCGCCGAACGGCAGCCGGCCGCGCCCGACCCCCGGCGGCAGCAGTTCGAGCAGGTAGACCGTCGGGATGCCCGGTGCCTGGACCCGGACGCGGCGCAGCGCGAGCGCGGCGAACGACATCACGGTCACCTGTACCGGCGAGTCGGGCCGGGGATCGGCCAGACCGTGCCGGCGCAGCAGCCCGACCAGCCGGCGCTCGACCTCGGCGCCGTAGCGTGACGGATGCTTCGTCTCGATGAGCAACCGCACCGGCCGCCCGCGGTCACGCAGAGCCTCCAGCAGCCGGTCGAGGGTGAGCAGCCGGGTGAGGTCGGGCAGCGGCTCCTCCTCGCCCGGGTAGCCCGGGTGCCAGGAGCCGAAGTCGAGCCGGTCGAGCTCGGCCAGGGTCTTGGTGCTGACCAGGCCGCGCCCGTTGCTGGTGCGGTCGAGCCGGCGGTCGTGGAAGCAGACCAGGTGCCCGTCGCGGGTGAGCCGGACGTCGCACTCGACGCCGTCCGCGCCCTCGTCGAGGGCGCGGAGGTAGGCCCCGAGCGTGTGCTCGGGGAGCGCGTCGGCCCCACCGCGGTGGGCGAAGACGAGCGGCCTGTTCATAGGACGCGGGCCGGTTGTCCGTTCTCGCTGGTCATTTCGCGGCCGGCGCCGGCCCACGACTGCATGCCGCCGTCGAGGTTGCGCACGTTGTCCCACCCGTTGCCGAGCAGGTAGGAGACGACCTGACCGGAGCGGCCGCCGGAGCGGCAGACCACGACCACGTCGACGTCGGTCGGGACCTCGGCCATGCGGGCCGGGATCTCCATCATCGGTACGTGGTGGGCGTCCGGCGCGTGGCCGGCCGCCCACTCGTCGGGCTCGCGCACGTCGAGCAGGTAGGCATCGGCGGGGACGTCGGCGGGGGCGACGCTGGGTACTTGCGGTCCGAACACGGTTTCAGCCTACGGGGTCGGTGTCAGCTCTTCTTGATGTAGGGACTCATCTGGTCGTTCTTCACGGCGTTGAACAGGGCCAGCGCCTTGTCCCGGTCCGAGAGCACGACCGACTGGCCGTCGACGTTGGCGCTGCCCTTGTTGGGCATGGTGATGAACGTCAGATCGCCGGCGCGGAGACTGTGGAACTTCACCGCCGCGTCGGTCAGCGAGAAGTCCTTGTCGACCGTGACCGCCTTGGTGACCGACTTGAGGAAGCCGTTGAGCTTGCTCGGGTTGGTCAGCACGCCGCTGCTCGACGCCTTCGCCATCAGGGCCTTCAGGAACTGCTGCTGGTGCTCCTCGCGGGCGAAGTCGCCGCGGGCGAACTGGTAGCGCTGCCGCACCCAGTCGAGCGCCTGGTCGCCGTTCATGTGCATCATGCCCTTTTTGAACACCCGGTGCGGCTTGTGGATCGAGGTGATGGTCTGGTCGACGTAGAGGTCGACGCCGCCGATCGCGTTGACCACATCCTTGAAGCCGCCGAAGTCGATCGCCACGACGTTGTCGACGTGCACGCCGGTCAGGCACTCGACCGTGTGCACCGCCCGGGGGAGACCGCCGAAGGCGAACGACGCGTTGATCTTGGCCCGACTGCCCTGGTCGCAGGGTGCGCTGTCGCTCTTGGGCACGGTCACCCAGGTGTCGCGGGGGATCGAGACGAGCTGAGCCGTTTTGTGGTCCTTCGGCACGTGCATCAGGATGATCGTGTCGCTGCGCCACGCGTTCGCCGCACCGTCGTTGGTGTCCGGGTCGCGCGAGTCGCTGCCCAGCAGCAGGATGTTCTGCGCGCCGTCGACCAGCGCTTTCGGCCGCTCGCCGGTGAGTGACGAGAACGCGTCGGTCCGCTTCAGCCCGTCGTCGAGGTTCGACGCGTAGCTGTAGAGCGAGATGCCGGCGATCAGGCCGATCACGACAACCGCGATGCCGGCCAGGAGAGCGATCCGGCCCCACTTGGGCCTCAGCCGCGGCTTGTATTCCTTGCCGGGCCGGTAGGGGCCGGGTGAACCACCCGCCGGCACGCCCGCCCGGCCGGACGACGGGATCGAGGCTCGACCGGACGAACTGCCGTAAGGGGACGTGGGTGCTGACATAAGACCAGGTTACGTACGCGAGCCCACCCTGCCCGGTCATCGACACCGGCTCGGCACAAAGGGGGGAGTAGAAGGGGGGTTGGCAGCAGTACTCCCCCCTTCACGCTGAGTAAACAACGGTCAGTGAGCGCCAAATCCGGTCAGGCTGCGGACCTCCAGTTCGGCGTACTTCGCGGTGTCGTCCTCCTTCGAGATCCTGGCGCCGATCCAGCCGCACAGGAAGCCGACCGGGATCGAGATGATGCCCGGGTTGGACAGCGGGAACCAGTGCCAGTCGTGGGCCGGGAACATGGCCGTCTCGGCGCCGGAGACGACCGGCGAGAAGAAGACCAGCACCACCGAGACGATCAGGCCGCCGTAGATCGACCAGAGCGCGCCCGAGGTGTTGAACCGGCGCCAGAACAGGCTGTAGATGATCGCCGGCAGGTTGGCCGACGCGGCGACCGCGAACGCGAGCGCGACCAGGAAGGCCACGTTCAGGCTCTGGGCGAAGATCGACAGGGCGATCGCGACCGCGCCGATCACCAGGGCGGAGATCCGGGCGACCTTGACCTCGTCCCGCTCGGCGGCGTTGCCCCGGCGGATCACGTTGGCGTAGAAGTCGTGCGCCACGCTCGACGACGACGCCAGCGTGAGGCCGGCGACCACGGCCAGGATGGTGGCGAAGGCGACCGCGGCGATCACGGCCAGGAAGATCGAACCGCCGGTGTCGCCGCCCAGGTAGCGGTGCCCGAGTTCCTGGGCCAGTTGGGGCGCGGCGGTGTTGCCGGCCTTGTCCTGCGCGGTGATCGCCTTGCCGCCGACCAGAGCCGCCGCGCCGAAGCCGAGGGCCAGGGTCATCAGGTAGAAGACGCCGATGATGCCGATCGCCCAGAGCACGCTCTTGCGGGCCACCCGGGCGGTCGGCACGGTGTAGAACCGGGTCAGGATGTGCGGAAGGCCAGCCGTGCCGAGGACCAGGGCGATGCCGAGCGAGAGCAGGTCCATCTTGCTGTAGAAGGTGTCCAGCGAGCTGGCCTTCTCGACGCCGTAGCGCAGGCCGGGTTCGAGGAAGGCGGAACCCTTGCCGGACTGGGCGGCCGCGTCACCGAGCAGCGACGACAGGTTGAACTTGTAGTGCGCCAGCACCAGCACGGTCATCAGGAAGGCGCCGATCATCAGCATGAACGCCTTGGTGATCTGGACGTACGTGGTGCCCTTCATGCCGCCGACCACCACGTAGACGATCATGAGGGCGCCGACCAGGATGATCGTCCAGACCTTGGCCGCGCCGGCGGTCAGGCCCAGGAACGTGTCGTCACCCTTGATCCCGAGCAGCAGGGAGACCAGGGCGCCGGCGCCGACCATCTGGGCGATCAGATAGAAGATCGACACGACGATGGTGGAGACGCTGGCGGCGGTACGGACCGGGCGCTGACGCATCCGGAAGGCCAGCACGTCGGCCATCGTGTAGCGGCCCGAGTTGCGCAGGAACTCGGCCACCAGCAGCAGCGCGACGAGCCAGGCGACCAGGAAGCCGATCGAGTAGAGGAAGCCGTCGTAGCCGTACAGGGCGATCAGGCCGGCGATGCCGAGGAACGAGGCCGCCGACATGTAGTCGCCGCCGATCGCCATGCCGTTCTGCCAGCCCGAGAACTGCCGGCCACCGGCGTAGAAGTCGGTTGCGGTACGGGTCTGCCGGCTCGCCCAGATGGTGATCGCCAGGGTGATCGCCACGAAGATCAGGAACAGGACGATGGTCAGGGTGCGCGAGGTGGACGTGGTCCCCTCGGCGGCCAGGAAGTGGGTGTGCATCACTTCACCGCCTCTCCGTCGAGGCCGGACTTGCGGTCCAGTCCGGCTTTGATGGCGTCCGCGAGCGGATCGATCTTCTGGGCGGCGTAGCGCGAGTAGTACCAGGCGATCAGGAACGTGGACACGAACTGCAGCAGCCCGAAGATCAGGGCCACGTTGATGTTGCCGACCACCTTGGCGCCCATGAACCCGCGCGCGTACGCGGAGAGCAGCACGTAGAGCAGGTACCAGAGGAAGAACGCCACCGTCATCGGGAAGACGAAGTTGCGGAGCGTCGTCCGCAGCTTGGCGAAGTCGGGGGAATCCTGGGTAGCTCGATATCTGTCGTCCGAGGACGCGGGCACTTCTGGCACTTCGGGAACTTCGGGTACTTCGGTCGTCACCGGGACTCACCACCCTCATGTGTGGGCGCGGACTTTCCCGGCAACGTATGGATAGATGGGTCTCTAGCTAAGACTCCGGTCGGTGGCTGCGCCCAGCGGCTTTCTCGCTGCGCCGAGCGGGTCAGCGGTCGGTCGTTAAACGGTCACGTTCCGATATCGGCCGCGGTAGTGGACCAGGGGAGCCGGCTCCGGGCCCATCGTGACGGTCTCGATGACCGCCTCCACCAGCAGCGCCCAGCCGCACCGCCGGTGGCTCTCCAGGCGGCAGCCGGCCCACGTGCCGATGTGCGCCGGGACGGGTCCGTAGGGAGTCGACGTCCAGTCACCGGTCGCGAAGAGGCCGCCCGGCGCGGGCGTCAGTCCGGCGAACCGGTCGGCCAGCTGCTGATCGGCCGGGGTCAGCGGGGTCACGGCGAATCGCCCGGCTTCCGCCGTCGCCTCCCAGAAGTCGGCCTCCTCGTCGATCAGCCCGAGGACGCGGCCCGGTTCACCGTCGGCGACCAGGATCGAGGAGACGGTGAGGCCCTTGCGCCGCGGCGAGGTCCAGAGGGTCACCGGCGCGGCGAGACGGCCGCGCAGACGGCGTACGTCCGACTTGTCGCCCTCGGGTGTGGCGAAAGGGTCGCTGGTGTGGATCGTCACGTCCGCCATTGTGTCCCCTTAACGGGGGACGCTGATTGCAGATGCTGTATTGCACTATCCGTGCACATAGATCGGTGGGTAGGTTCGGTGGCCGGGGGAACAGCGGAGGAGGCCCGCGGATGTATCCCGAGAGCCCGCAACCAGGCGACGTGGTTCAGGTCGACGGCGACGCCAGCGTGCAGTTCCAGGGCGACCGGTCGATGACCTTCCGGGTAACCCGGGTCGATCCGCGCAGCACCTACGACGGGTGGCTGTGGCTGGAAGGCCATGTGCTCGGCCCGGCCGGCAACGCCCTGCAGCGCCGGCGCATCTTCGTGCGCCAGGAGGGCCTCCATGCGGCAGGACAGGCGCTAGGTCGCTAGATTCTGAGAGATCGTCGCGAGTAGCTCGGGCATGCGGCGGTCGAGCAGGTCACCCGACCCGCCGACACTGATCAGATAGGCCCCCAGGCCGTAAGCGGCACCGGCCGGCAGGCCGATCCACCACCAGACCGGGCCCAGGAAGTAAGCCACGATCTGCAGCGGCAGGCTGCCGATCACGGCGCCGAGCAGCACGCCCACGGTGAGCAGTCCCTTGGCCATCCCGCCGCCGGACGACATCGCGAACGGGCTCGCGTTCTCGGGCAGCGGATAGGCGGCCCGGATCGAGACCGGCAGGACCAGGGCCAGGCCGACGCCGTACGACGCGAGCAGCAGGCCGAACTCGCCGGCGATCGTCCACGGCCGGCCCGAGATCGCGCCGATCACGATCGCGTCGACGGCGAACAGCGGCACCACGTAGATCGCGTGGGCGATCACCCGCGACTGGATCTCGACGCGCCCGGGGACGCCGGCGACGATGTTGGCCGCGTACGCGTTGCCGTCCATGCCGAACTGGTTGGCCAGGGCCATCGCGGCCAGTCCGCCGACCAGGATGACGAGCGCGCCGGGCGAACCGTCGCCGATCGACAGCGAGACCGGCAGGAACAGGCCGGCCACCATCAGCGTGACCAGGGTGGCCCGGCGGCGGGTCTCGCGGAACCAGTACCGCATCTCGCGGGCGATCAACGCGCCGGACCGGGTGGCGGGCAGGCCGCGCGGCAGGAGGCGGCCGACCGGAGTGCGCACCCGGCCGCCCGCCCGGGCCCCGCCCGCCCGGGCCCCGCCCGCCCGGGCCGGGCCTCGGCCGGCCGACGAGGTGCCGAGCATGGCCCGCTCCAGCGTCCGGCCCCACCACCAGAGCAGGGCGGCTCCCGCGGCGAGCGTGATGATCAGCCGTACCGGAACGGCCCAGTAGCGCCCGGCCGCCACGTCGAGGCCGAGCGAATAGGGCGCTCCGATCGGCGTCCAGCCCAGCGCGTCGGCGAGGTAGGCGACCGTGTCCCAGTCGGCGCGCTGGGCGGCCGAGAGAACCAGCAACTGCAGCGGGCCGAGCAGGGCGGCCACGACCGCGAGCAGGATGGTGGCCAGGTCACGGGCCCGGCGCGACCGCAGCGCCTCGGCGAACGCGCTGGTCACGGCCCGGCTCAGGGCCACGCCGAGCAGCAGGCCGAGCACGATCCCGGCCAGTTCGGTGAGGGCGGCGACCGGGCCGCCGAGACGGGCCGCGGTGTCGACCATGCCGAGCGTCGCGACCAGAGTGGACAGTGCCGGAATGCCGACGAGCGCGGCGGTGAACAGGCCCGCGATCAGCGTGCGGCGGCGCAGCGGCAGCAGGGCGAACCGGGCCGGATCGAGGGACTCGTCGACGCCGAAGAACAGCAGCGGCAGGAACAGCCAGCCCAGCACCAGGACGCCGCCGGCCAGCGGTAGCGCGATGTGGGCCGCCTGCTGATCGCCGAGCACGCCCGGAACGGCCAGGCCGGCGTAGCCGAGGATCGCGAAGAGGCCGCCGGAGAGCACGCCGAGCACGAACAGCGCGATGCGGGCCGGCCTGCCCCGCAGCCCGTTGGCGGTCAGCTTGAGCTTGAGCCGGACAAACGTCACAACCACGCCAGCTCCGAGCCGGTCGCGACCCGGCCGCCGACCACCTGCACGAAGACGTCCTCGAGGGAGCGGCCGCCGCGCACCCGGTCGAGCGGGCCGTGCATCCGCAGCACGCCGTCGGACATGATCGCCACGTGGTCGCAGAGCCGTTCCACGACCTCCATGACGTGGCTGGAGAAGACCACGGTGCCGCCGCCCGCCACGTACCGCTGGAGGATGTCGCGGATCAGCGCGGCCGATACCGGGTCGACCGCCTCGAACGGTTCGTCGAGCACGAGCAGCCGCGGCGCGTGCAGCAGCGCGCAGGCCAGGCCGATCTTCTTCTTCATGCCGGCCGAATAGTCGACGACCAGCGTGCGGTTGCCGGCGCCCAGTTCGAGAACCTCGAGCAGCTCGTGGGCCCGCTGGTCGACCGTCGACGCGTCCATGCCGCGGAGGAGTCCCTGGTAGGCGAGGAGTTCGGGGCCGGAGAGGCGATCGAACAGGCGTACGCCGTCGGGCAGCACGCCGAGTCTCGCCTTGGCCGCCGCCGGGTCGCTCCACACGTCGTACCCGAGAAGGAAAGCCTGACCGGCGTCGGGCCGCAGGAGGCCGACGGCCATGGACAACGTCGTGGTCTTGCCGGCCCCGTTGGGGCCGAGGAGGCCGAAGAACGACCCGGCCGGGACCTCCAGGCTGACCTGGGCCACCGCGAGCTTGGTGTCGAAGTGCTTGACCAGGCCGCGGAGCGACATCGCCGCGGCCGGGGGCTCGGGCGGGCGCTGAGCGGGTATGGCCGAGGTCATGCTGGTCAAGCTAGTCAACGGGAACGGGGCCCGGCCACCCCGTAAGCAGGGGTGATCCGGGCCCGAACGTACCGAGCGTGATCATCCCACCCGTTCGATGATCGCGTGCCGGATGAGGAGCTTGCCGTCCTCGTGGATCTGGTTGAACGCGGCGTCGTTGAGCAGGACGCAGCTGCCCGAGGGCTCGGTGACCTTGACGGTGATGCTCTTGTTGTTGTCGGTGTTGGTCACCTTGAGCGAGGTGCCGATCGGGAAGGCGTTGCTGGAGGCCGCGGGCGCGCCCGCGGTGCCGGAGAGCGTCACCGTGGATCCCTTGCAGACGACGTCGCCCGCGCCGGACCCGGCCGCGTTACCCGAGCCGGCATTTCCGGCATTTCCGTTTTCTGCCTTGCCGCCGTTGTTCGCCGACTGGGCGGGAGGCGCGGCCGGGGCGGCCCCAGCGGCCGGAGCGGCCTCGGTGCACCCCGCCGCCTTCCGGGTCACGTTGATGTTGTCGATGACCTGCCGTCGGTTCTCGATGTTGGCCGCCGAGACCCCGGTCGGATGCGCCTGCTGATCGGCGATGAAGTTCAGATTGTTCTGAATCGCCTGATCGAACCCCGCGCACGCCGCGGCGTTGTTCTCGCTGGCCCCGCTGACGCCGGTGCTGATCGCCCAGGCCCCGCCGACGATCGCCGCCGCGGTCACGCCGATGACCACCTTGCGCGCCCGGCTCGACATCCGGTTCCGACGGTTTCGGTACATGACCCGCTCCTCCAGTAGGTGATCGATCGCTCAGCACCGATCACTACGGGGCGGTAACCAAGGGCGGATCATGCCGCTCGCCTTAAAGAACCTTAAATCCGAACCGCCTCGGGCGCGTGCAGGCGAAGCATGGTCGCACCGATGTCACGGGGCACGCGGCGCGCGGTCAGCAGCGAACCGCCGATCATCACCAGGAACGCCAACGGAACCGTCCACGCCGCGGGCTGGCCGATCACCTCGGCGACCCATCCGTGCAGCGGCGACCCGAGCACCGTGATCATGACGGCGGTCATCGACGCGCCGCCTCCGGCCAGCACCCCGGCAATGGCGCCGACGTCGGTCAAGCCGCGCCACCAGATGCCGAGCACCAGCAGCGGGCAGAAACTCGACGCCGCGACCGCGAACGCCAGCCCGACCACCCGCGAGACGTCCATGTCGGACACATAGAGCGACAGCCCGATCGGCAACGCGGCGGCCAGCACGGTGGCGAGCCGGAAGTCGCGCACCGACCCGCCCCGGTCGGCGTGCAGCACGTCGGTGAAGACCACCCCGGCCACGCTGGTCAGCAGGCCGGACGAGGTCGAGAGGAAGGCGGCGAGAGCGCCCGAGGTCACCAGCGCACCGAGGAGACGGCCGAGATGACCGCCGCCGAGGGCGGCTTCCGGCATGAGCAGTACGACCGCGTCGGTGCGACCGGTCATCAGCAGTTGCGGGGTGTAGATGCGGCCGAGGACGCCGTACAGGGTCGGGAGCAGATAGAACAAGCCGACCAGGGCGAGCACGACCAGCGTGGTGCGCCGGGCCGCCGCGCCGTCCGGATTGGTATAGAAGCGGACCAGCACGTGCGGCAGGCCCATCGTGCCCAGGAACGTGGCCAGAATCAGCGAATAGGTGGAGAACAGGCTGTCGTCGCCGCCCGGCCGCAACCAGTCCGGGCCGAAGGTCGCGTCGACGGTGCTGACCTGCGGCACCGGGTCGCCGGCGGCGAAGTTCAGCTCCTGTCCCTTGTGTACGGTCATGCCGTCGACCAGCGCGTCCTGGTCGATCACGACCGTGGTGGCGACCGGGAAGGTCAAGCCGGCCGCCGGGGTCACGGCCGGGCGGGCGTCCGACTGCCACTGCAACACCAGGAAGATCACGGGTACGGCGAGCGCGGTCAGCTTCAGCCAGTATTGAAACGCCTGCACGAAGGTGATCGCCCGCATCCCGCCGAGGGCCACGTTGGCGGTCACCACCAGGCCGACCAGCAGCGCGCCCCAGGCGTACGAGCCGCCGGTGACCGTGGTGAAGGTCAGGCCCGCGCCCTGCAGTTGCGGCACCAGATAGAGGCAGCCGATGAAGACCACGAACACGGTGGCGAGCCGCCTCAGCTGGAGTGACCGCAGCCGCACCTGGCAGAAGTCGGGCAGCGTGAACGCCCCCGAGCGGCGCAGCGGGGCGGCCACGAACAGCAGCAGAGCCAGGTAGCCGGCCGCGAACCCGACCGGATACCAGAGCACGTCGACGCCGTACCGCAGGACCAGGCCGGCCACTCCCAGGAAGGAGGCGGCGGAGAGGTATTCGCCGCTGATCGCGGCCGCGTTCCAGGACGGGCTCACCGACCGGGAGGCGACGAGGAAATCCGAGGTGGTGCGGGCGAATTTGAGGCCGTACACGCCGATGCCGACGGTCACCAGCACGACCAGGAGCAGGCCGGGGACGACGTACGGGTTCACTGCTCGGGCCTGCGGATCACCGCGATGAAGTCCTGCTCGTTGCGTTCCGCCCAGCGCACATAGGCCCAGCCCACGCCGGCCAGGAACGGGAACGACAGCACCCCGAGCAGCAGCCACGGCAGCTCGATGCCGAGCACCTTGACCTCGCCGACCGCCGGCGCGACCGCGAACAGCAGCGGCAGGGCGCCGAGCCCGGTCACCACGACCAGCGCCATCCGCAGGGCGAGCGCGAGCTGGGCGCGGACCAGGCCTTTGACCAGCGCCTCACCCACCGGGGTCTGTTCCGCGAGGTCGGAGCGGGCGCGATCCTGGGCGGGGCGGCGCAGGGCCGCCTCGCCCAGGACCACACGGGTACGCCGTGTGCCCGTCCCGCCGTCGCCGTCCATGCCCGGAGTCTTACCGTCCGGGCGAAGTTGTCAAGCCGGCGGGTTGTCGAGGCCGCCGGGTTCTCAAGGGCACCGGGTTCTCAAGGGCATCGGGTCGTCAAGGGCATCGGGTCGTCAAGGGCATCGGGTCGTCAAGGGCACCGGGTCGTCAAGGGCGCCGGCAGACCGGGCCGGCCGTCAGGATGTGCCGGGCCCGCTCGCGGCCCAGATTCCACTGCCGCCAGTCATCGGAGCCGATCAGCTGTCGGCGCAGATCGGCGAGCACGCAGTCGCTCGTGACACGGTCGGCGTACTTCGCCACCGCCGGCACCGCGTCCGGCGACAGGGTGCCGAGGTAGTAGGCGTCGACGGTGCGGCTCTGCCGAAGGTTGTGCCCGGCGATCAGCGCGTCCGGGTTGGCCGCGGCCAGCGCGAGCAGCGCGAGCACCCCGGCCGCGATCGCCGCCCGGGGCAGCCAGGGCGCCCGGATCCAGACCCCGGCGACCAGCACCATGACCAGCACCAGCCCGAACCAGCCCTCGCAGCAGGCGACCAGCAGCCGCAGCCGGGTCAGCCCGTACGTGTCGGTGTAGACCTGGATGCGCAGCAGCGCCGAGGCGACGACGACCAGCGTGAGCGTCGCCAGGGTGCCCAGGATCGAACGCAACAGCACCCGGTCGAGCGTGGTCGTGCGGGGCGCCCAGCGAGCGGCCCCGGCCAGCACGATCAGGGTCAGAGCGGTGACGAAGGAGAGCTGCCAGAACCCGCCCCGGGCATAGTCGGCGTAGGTCAGCCCGTCGGTGTCGCGGACGTGCCGGTTCCCGCCGAACAGAACCGCCAGCTGCACGGCCACGAACCCGGCGAACAGCAGCACCAGCAGGCCGAGCGGCACCGCCCACTCGATCCGGTTGACCTTGCGGCCCTCGGTATGGTCCAACTTGGACAGATCCGCCGGCGCGGCGCGCAGGTAGGCGGCCCCGGCCAGCAGCGGGACGGCCACGGCGAGCACGAAGATCCAGCGGGCGACCGTGCCGCCGTCGATCGTCGGGATGACGTCGCCGAGCACCTGCGCGAACGCGTCGTCGGCCGAGGCGAAGAGCGCGCCGAAGACGACCAGCAAGGCTGCCGAGACGGCGATGGTGGCCACGATGCGTACGGGCGGAGAGCCGCCGGCGGGCCGGCGCACCCGGGCCAGACCGCGGGTTATCCAAGGGAGCGCGCGCAGCGCGGCGACTGGGCCCATCAGATAGCCGGCCGCGATCGCCCGCATCGACCGGCCGCCGGCCAGCGCGAGCGTTCCGGTCAGGGTGGCCACCGCGAGGGAGAGCAGGAACAGCCATCCGGCCGAGCGGAACGTGCCGACCGCCAGCAGGGCCACGGTCGCGGTCGCCCAGCAGTAGCGGTCCCAGCCCGCTGCCCTCGCCGTCTTTCGCGCGGGAAGCGGTGCGGGCAGGCCGGCCGGGCGGCGTTCGGGGATCGCGCGGGCCACGATCAGCGCGGCGGTGCCGGCGATCCCGGTGATCAGCCAGCCGAGGCCGGGGCGGTCGAGGGGCAGGCTGAGTGCGGCGATGACCGCGGCGACGCCGACCGCCAGCAACGTGACCGGGCCGGCCGGGCGGCCCGCGCCCGGCCAGCCTCGCAGCCACGGCGAGACCGCGGGCCAGGGTCCGTTCAGGGGAGGTATCGGCGGCTGTACTTTGGTCGGGGCGATAGTCACGTCTTGACCTCCGGATGGGTCTTCTGGGCAGCGTGGATCGGCCCGGCGGCTCGGTGGGCCGGGCGTGCGGCACGGAGTCGGTCAGGCGGGTTGCAGCGGCAACGTCACGTGCATGTGGCAGCCGCGCTGGTCGCGGCCGGGCTCGACCACGGCGATCGTGCCCCGGTGCAGCTGGATCACCCAGTGGGCGATGGCCAGGCCGAGACCGGTGCCGCCGTCGGCCGCCCGCTCACCCCGGGTGAAGCGTTCGAAGACCCGGTCGCGCTCGGCGGCCGGAATGCCCTCGCCCTCGTCGGCCACCGCGAGCAGCAGGTGATCGTCGCGGCGCTCGGCCCGCACCACCACCGTGCCGCCGGCCGGGCTGTGCCGGGCCGCGTTGTCGAGCAGGTTGGCGAAGACCTGGTGCAGGCGCTCGCGGTCGCCGTGCACCGCCCCCGGCTGGGCGGAGACCACGAAGTTGACATCGCGGCCCGCCCCGGTCGCGTTGACGTGGGCCTCCCGGACGACGTCGTCCAGGAACCTCGGGATGTCGATCGGGGTGCGGGTCATCGGGACCACGCCCGCGTCCAGCCGCGACAGGTCGAGCAGTTCGGTGACCAGGCGGCCCAGGCGCTCGGTCTGGGTCAGGGCGGTCTCCATCATCGCGGGCTCGGCCTGGGCGACGCCGTCGACGATGTTCTCCAAGATGCCCTGGAGCGCGGTGATCGGCGTACGCAATTCGTGCGAGACGTTCGCGATGAGCTCGCGCCGCTGGCGGTCGGCGGCCGCCAGGTCGGCCGCCATCTGGTTGAACGCCACCGCCAGCTGGCCCACCTCGTCGCGCGAGGTGGCCCGCACCCGCCGGCTGTAGTCGCCGTGGGCCATCGCCTGGGCGGCCGCGGTCATCTCGCGTAGCGGCGAGGTCATGCCGTGCGCCAGGATCTGCAGCGTGATCAGGCCGACCACGACCCCGGTCATCGCGGTCCATTTCGGGAACCAGCCCTGCCAGGCGTAGAACCAGGCGGTCGAGGCCGCGCCGGAACCGAGCAGGATCATGCCGATCTTGACCTTCATGTTGCGGATGGGGTCGAGCGGGCGAATCATTTCTCGACCTCCAGGGCGTAGCCGACACCGTGCACGGTGCGGATCAGATCGGAGCCCAGCTTGCGCCGCAGACCCTTGATGTGGCTGTCGACCGTGCGGGTGCCCGACGCGTCGGCCCAGCCCCAGACATCGGCCAGCAACCGCTCCCGGGGCAGAACCGTGCGCGGGTTCGTCGCCAGGTGCACCAGCAGGTCAAACTCGGTCGGCGTCAGATGCGCCTCGACGCCGGCCCGCAGCACCCGCCGCTCGGCCTGATTGATCTCAAGATCACCGAAGCGCAGGGTGGGCGGTGCGCTCGGCGCCGGCGTCGCCCGCGCCGAGCGGCGCAGCAGAGCATGTACGCGGGCGGCCAGCTCCCGCATCGAGAACGGCTTGACCATGTAGTCGTCGGCACCGACCGCCAGCCCGACGAGCAGGTCGGTCTCGTCGTCGCGGGCGGTCAGCATGAGCACCGGCACCGGGCGCTCGGCCTGGATGCGGCGGCACACCTCGAGACCGTCGAAGCCGGGCAGCATGATGTCGAGCACGATCGCGTCGGGCGGCGTACGCCGGGCCGCCGCGACGGCCCCCGGGCCGTCCCCGGCCACCTGCACCAGGAACCCCTCGGCCCGCAGCCGGGCCGCGACCGCGTCCGCGATGGTCCGCTCATCCTCGACGACCAGGATCCGCCGCTCGGCTACCTCCAACGCGCCCACCTCCGACCTGCATCAAACCCTGTGACGGCAACCCGGCCGGTGCGCCCCCGTGACTCACCGGCCGGATCTGAAGCGGGAGCCTATTGATCACCCGTGCAGGCGGGGAGGTGGGTTTGTGAACAACCTGTGGAGGTCTGTGCTCACCTGGAGCACGGTGCGGTGGTCGCCCGGGATGGGTCGGTTGCGGTCGCTCGCGGCGCGGAAAAGATCGGCTGCGGCCCCAAGCTGACTTTTCTGATTACCCGGCGTGATCGGATCTTCTCAAGCCGCGAGCGGGTCGACCGAAAGGTGTCGCGCACCCGCACAGACGCCGGCGCGGGCCGGCCGCACCTTGGAGACCTCGTGACCGCAGACTTCGAGCAGTACGGCACGTTCCCGCAGCCGTCCGACAGCGCGCCGCCCCAGCACTCGGCCGGCTACCTGTCGCCGGCGGCCCAGACATACGGTCAGCAGGCGCCCTACGGTCAGCAGGCGCCCTACGGTCAGCAGGCGGCCTACGGTCAGCAATATGCCCCGGTCGAGCCGGTGGTCTATGGGCAGCCCGCGCCCCACGCGCAGCCTGCGCCTTATGGGCAGACGCAGGCCGTCGCGCCGCCGGAGCCGGGCCTCCGTTACGCCGACATCTACGCGCCGGCGGCCCAGTACGGGCCACCGGCGCAGCTTCCGCCCTACCTCGCCGGTGGTGCGGGCGCGACCGGCGCCCCCACCGCTGCGGCGCGCAAGCGGTGGCTCGTGCCGGTAGTGATCGGAGGTGCCGCCGTCCTGCTGGTGGCGGGCATCGCCGGCGCCGTGACCCTGGGCGGCGGCGCGGGCAAGGCGGGCTCCGGCGGTGGCCTGCTCTCCTCCGGGCCGACCGTCGAGGACGCCAAGCGGGTATGCAAGACGGCATTCATCACCGAGATGGAGCAGCGAAACCAGAACGCCAACGCGGGCAACGACCTCGCCGTCGGGTCGTTGACCGGCATCGACATCGATGATGCTCAGGCCGTCGGCGGCGGTTTCGAGGTGGACGGGACCGCGCACTACGACATCGCCACCTCGACGATGAACGTGCCCGGCATGGTCTCGTTGACCTGCACGGCCACGCCGGACGGCCACGGCGGCCTGACGCCGGCGGTCAGCAACCGGGGTGCCGCTCCGACGGATGCCGCCGCCGGTGGAGCGGTCACGAGCTGAAAGGCCGGACGGGAATGCGGTCGGCCGGCCGCGGCGATTCTCGGAAAGGCGCCCGGTCAGTCCGGCTCCGGCGGCGGATTCAGCAGCATCTGGGGGCCGGCGCCGCGTTCGGCCAGCCGGTCCTTCGGGTTGATCAGGTTGCAGCGCTGCATGGAGAGGCAGCCGCAGCCGATGCAGCCGGTCAGCTCGTCGCGCAGCCGCTCCATCAGCGTGATGCGGGCCTCGAGCTTGCTCCGCCAGTGGGCCGACAGCCGGGTCCAGTCGGCCTTGGTCGGGGTGCGGTTTTCGGGCAGGGAGGCCAGTGCCTCGCGGATCTCGTCGAGGGACACCCCGACCTGCTGGGCGATTTTGATGAAGGCGACCCGGCGCAGTTCGCTCCGCTCGTACCGCCGCTGGTTGCCGCCCGTGCGGCCGGCGCGGATCAGGCCCTGCCGTTCGTAGTAGCGCAGCGCCGAAGGCGCGACGCCGGCCCGGACCGCGAAATCACCGATGGTCAACGTCTCCATCACACAGACCCTTGAGTTGAAGTGCCCTTTAAGTTGCAGCCTATCCCCATGACGTTGACGACTGCTCCGACCGACCACCTCCAGTCCCTGATCCGGCGGGTGACCGGAGACGCGAAGCACGCGCCCAGCGCGCACTCGACCCTCGATGTGCTCTGGGTGCTCTACGACAAGGTGCTGAAGATCAGACCGGACACAGTAGACGACCCCGGTCGCGATCGCTTCCTGCTCTCCAAGGGCCACGGGCCGGCCGCCTACTACGCGGTCCTGGCGGCCAAGGGCTTCTTCCCGGTCGACTGGCTCGACGGCCTCGGCGGCTGGGACAGCCCGCTCGGCCACCACCCGGACCGGGTGCTGATCCCCGGCGTCGAGGTCGGCACCGGGTCGCTCGGGCACGGGCTCGGGCTGGCCGCCGGCACGGCGCTCGGGCTGCGGGCCCAGGGTTACGGCGACAGCCGTACGTTCGTGCTGGTCGGCGACGCGGAGCTGGACGAGGGCTCCAACCACGAGGCGATCGCGTACGCGGCGGCGATCGGTCTGCCGCTGACCGCCATCGTGATCGACAACCAGTCGTCCACCCACGGCTGGCCGGGCGGGATCGCCACCCGCTTCCCGGGCTGGGTCGCCGCGGTGATCAACGGCCGGGACCACGACGAGATCGAGCGCGCGCTGCGCATCCGCCACCAGGACCGGCCCAACGTGATCGTGGCCGTCGTCAACTCGAAGCGAGGCTGAGAACGATGCGGGAGACCTTCGTCGCGACCACGACCGACCTGCTCGACGAGGATCCGCGTACGGCCCTGGTGCTGGCCGACATCTCGGCCGACGCGTTCGTGCCCGCCATGCGGAGGCACCCGGACCGGGTACTCAACATGGGGATCCGCGAGCAGCTGATGACCAGCGTCGCCGGCGGGCTGGCGCTGACCGGGCTGCGGCCGTACGTGCACTCGTACGCGCCGTTCGCCGTCGACCGGGCGTACGAGCAGATCAAGCTCGACTTCGGGCACCAGAACGTCGGCGCGGTGCTGGTCACCATCGGTGCGTCGTACGACGCGGCAGCCGAGGGCTACACGCATCAGTCCCCGGGCGACATCGCGCTGCTGGACACGCTCGAGGACTGGACGGTGCACGTGCCCGGCCACCGCGACGAGGTGCCGGCCCTGCTGCGAGCGGCGGCCCGGCACGACGACCGGGTCTACGTGCGCCTGAGCGAGCAGGAGAACTCGCGGTCCTATCCGGACGCGGGCCGGCTGCGGGTGATCCGGCGGGGTGGTCCGCTGGTCGTCGCGGTCGGACCGATGCTCGACCCGGTGCTCGAAGCGACGCGTGACCTGGATGTCACGGTCGCCTACACCAACACTCCCCGGCCGATCGACGTCGAGGGCCTGCGGGCGCTCACCGAGGGCGAGGTCGTGCTGGTCGAGCCCTACCTGGCCGGTACGTCGGCGCACCTGGTGCAGGCCGCGCTCGCCGACCTGCCGCACCGGGAGCTGCACCTGGGCGTCGGGCGCCACGAGATCCGCCACTACGGCACGTGGCAGGACCACGCCCGCGCGCACGGCCTCGACGCGGCCGGCCTGCGCGGCTCGATCGACGCGTTCCTGCGCTGACCTCGGGTGACCGCATGGTTGATAGAGAGTGATCTTTATCGCCCGTATGCTGCCGCCAGGGAATGTGATTAACCACTGGGGTGAGCATGGTTCACGGCGTCGTTCCGACCCTGCTTATGGGCGTGCTCGGCGCCTTGATCGCCGAAGTCCTGCGAGTGTTGCCGGCGATCCGCAAGGGAGTGCCACCGCGCGGCTGGGAGCTCGTGGCCTCTCTCATCGAGGTGGTTCTGGGCGGCGGCGTGGTGCTTTTCGGCTGGGACCCTCAACCGGTTCTGCAGGCCGCGGTGACCGGCGCCGCCTTCCCGCTGCTGTTCAGCGCGGCGGTCAACGGCGCCAAGCCGGGCGGCGCGGAGGGTGAGGGCCGAGATGTCGCCGAGGAGGGCCGCTCCTTCCTGGACTACCTGGCCGGCCGGTTCTGATCGTCCATGCTGCTCTCCGGCGATGCCAACAATCCGATCCTGCACGTCGAGGAGTTGCCACGGTGGCCGTTGCAGCGACCGCCGGCAGTGCCGGGCGCGGTCCACGTCTACCTGAGCAACACCGATACCTATGCGCAGCCACGCGGTGGCCTGAGTCTGGGCGAGATGTGGTGGCGAGGCCCGAGCCGCCTCTATGTCATCGACGTGACGGCGCACCCGGTGGATGTCGCCGCTGAGGCGGTGAATCCCTCGACCGGGATGCCGGTTCCGGTGGAGATCTCCTGCACCTGGCAGGTCGGCGACGCTATCCAGGTGGTCATATCCGGGCTGGTCGACGTGATGGTGCTCCTGCCACCGCTGCTGCACCACACGCTCGACGCGGCGCTCGCCGAGACGTCGTGGGACAGCCCGTCGGCGCTCTCCCGGGTCTTGCGGTCGGGCCTGTTGCCGGCTCGGGTGGCGTCCAACGGCCTGGAGCTGACCAACCTGCGCGCCACCGTCGTCTCGGTGCAGGACCCGGAGCTGGCCGCCGGCGACGCCGATGATTGAGCACCTCGCCAAGACGATCACCGACTGGTTCACCGGCCTGACATCGAGCCAGATCCAGCGTTATCTGATCCTGCTCGGAGCCGCCTGGCTCAGTTACCTGATCATGCGGCTGGTCTTGCGCGTCATCTTTCCGGCTCTGGTGCGCGGTGCGGTCACGGTGGTGCACGGTGTTCTGGTCGGTCTGGCTCTGGCCGGGCTCTTCACCCAGGGCCTCGCCGCGATGCCGTTCCGGGCCGTCGGCGTGCGTCCGCCGAGCCTGCTCTACCGGTCGGGCGACGCGCTCGCCGCCTCGGTGCCGCGGCTGCGACGGGGCAGCACCCGGCTGAAGTCCACGACGTACGCGCTGGCGCGCACCCCGCCGCTGATCGTGCTCGCGTTCACCGCCCTGATCGTCTGGCAGGGTCACGCGTTCGCCTGCGGCTATGACGGGTCGAGCGAGGTCTGCCGGCAACCGGCCGACGCCGTCGTTCACAACGCCGTTCAGGTCTGGCACTCGGGCGTCAATCTAGTGACCGGAAATAGTCCTTGATCCGATCGAGCCGCCGACCGAGGGCGAGCCAGATGTAACGGTCGAACCGATCGGTCAGGTACCGTCCGCGGGTCAGGCGGTCGGTCGCCGGATAGATCAGAGCCGCCCGGCGGCCCAGCCGGGCACGGCGCCGCGCCCGCCGAGACAGCGCCGGGTCCTGGCCCAGTTCGGCCAGCAGATCGAGACCGTTCTCCCGGGCCTTACCCGGGCAGCGAGTCAGCACGGCGGCCGCCTCGACACGCAAGCCCTCCGCCACCTCCGGATCACGGGCCGCTCGGTCCAGCCAGGCCTGGCCGCCCTCGTCTTCCCGCAGTCCGAGCAGGTTGACGGCGCAGAACCGAGCGGACATCTCGGCGCGGTCGTTGCCGGCGACGCCGCGCAACAGCGCTGCCGCCCCGGTCCGGCTGAGTTCGCGATAGATCGTGTAGCACACGGTCACTCTGAACTCCGGCGCCATCGAGGGGTCGTTGATCAGTTGTTCCAGCGCGAACTGCGCGAGCTCGGGACGGGACAGCCGCTTGACCAACAGGGGCCGCAGCGACCAGAGGCCGGTTCGATCGTGCATCAGCGCGGTGATCGTGCTGCCCACCTGATCGGGTGGCACGAGCCCGGCCACGCTGCCCGCCAGATCGGACAGTGCCCAGGCCGTGCTGGCATGCACCCATGCCGGAGTCGCGTGCGCCGACCGGACGATCGACCACGGCCAGTGGCTCACCTGCCCACCGTGGCGGTGCGGCTCCGGGCTCGGATCGGCTCCCTCGTGCTCGATCCACTTCTGGATCTGGTCCTGCAGGGCCTCCACGCCACCGGCCGTGATCATCCATTCGTCGGCGCCGGTCCGCAGATCGGTCAGCCGGGTCGCGAACGCGGTCAGCACCTCTCCCGGTTCGCCGAGGGTCACCAGCATTTGGGCCGCCTCATAGCGGTCCTGGGGAACGGGGGCGGAGTGGACCAGGCTGCGCAGGTGCAGCAGGGCATTGCGCCGCTGGATCGGGAGCCCGGCGTCGGCCAGCGCGTGCAAGGCCGGCAAGCGCTTCGCCGCTGGACGGTCGCCGGCGTACGCGAGGTCGCCGAGAACCGCGGCGGCCTGTGATCGGCCTTCGTCGTCGCCGTCCGACAGCAGCACCGACGCGACCTCGATGCGCTTGTTGTCGGCCGCGGCCCCGTCGTTGATCAACTGAATGAGCGGGCTCGGGTCGGGCGCCCGTTGCACCAGGGCCCGGGCCGCCTTGCTGACCGCCCGCAGGGTCTCCGGCGTACGGGCCTCGATGTCCTGCACGGCGTCCAGGGCGACCCGGGCGACCGTGGCGGTCGCCGCGGCGCCGTCGGCCACCACCTCGGCCAGTTGGGGCAACAGCGGGTAGTTCCGAAGCTCGCCCGGCTCGGCGAGCGCGCGCACGACCGGCATCGGATCGTGGCCGGCGTCGGCCCACCGTCCCAGCTCGAACAGGTCGCTGCTGCTCATGCCGTTCCGGGTGACCGAGTCGAGCCACACCGCCCAGTTGAACTTCTCCGGGTTGTCGCGGGTGCTCAGAAATTCGGCGATGCTCTGGTGGGTGAACTGCATGCCGTCGCCCCGGTTGACCACGAGGCCGGTGCTGAGCAGCACCTCGCGGAGGTGATCGTCGGTGATCCCGGACGGCGGGTCGAGCCCTTCGCCGGACAGCCAGTCCCGGATCGACACCACGCTCGGCTGCCGGTCTTGTGACATCCGCAGCTTGGCCAGGAACCGCAGACAGTCGGCGCGCCGGTCGAAGAAGGCCTCGCCGAATTCTTCCGCCCGGCGGTCGATCACGGCCAGTTCCTGTCGGATCCGCTCCCGGGCCGAGGTGTCGGCGCGCCGGCCGAACAGCAGGCCGTCGACGAACTTCTGATAGAGCGCGGTGCGGCCGGACGGAAGCTGGGCCTCCGGGTTGTGCTGGTAGACGTCGGCCGCGATGGTGCAGAGCAGGGGGATCGACACCAGGGGCATCAGGCGGCGCCGCTCCACCTCGCCGAGGAAACCGGCCGCCCGCTCCTGGGCGAAATCCGGATCCCGCAGCTCGTACCAGCGTTTGGCGAACGACCGAACGGCGGCCCGGTCGAACGGCCGCAGGTTGTATTCGCCGAGGCGCTGGCTCCGGTCGACCCGGGCGACCTGGGCCCGCAGACTCTGGAACTCGGTCTCGGCCAGACTTCGGCTGGAGACCACGAACCGGGTCTGTCCGCCGTAGGTGGCGATGTGCCCGGCCAGGGTTTCGATCAGGTCGAACCGCCGGTCTGCCTGGACGATCTCGTCGAGGCCGTCCACCAGCACCAGCCAGTCCGCACCGGCGCGGGGCGGCCTCTCGAAGATCTCCGGACTGACCGGCATGGCCAGGTGGCCCTGGAGTTCCGTCTGAACCGCCTCGGCGACGGCCTGGTACCACGGCTTGCCGGTCAGCAGCCGCGTGGCCGCGCACCGGATCGCGACCGCGGCGCCGAAGGGTGGCAGTTCCCCGCCCTCGGGCTGCCCGGGCGCGAGCCACCAGTGCGCCGACTCGCCGACGAGATGCTGCAGCAAAGTCGACTTGCCGCCGCCGGGGCCGCTGACCACGAGGGCGTTGCGATGGTTCTGCAACATTTCGATGGCCGGGATGATGCTCGGCTCGGCCGGCGTCGCGGCCCCGCGCAGCTTCGCCCGGATCTGCTCGGCCCGCCACGCCTCGGCCCGCTGCTCGACGTACACCGTGGAGAGGGGCACGTGACCCTTGACGACCTGGTAGGGCAACTTCTCGGCCGCCGTACGCTGGGCGGTCAGGATGTTGTGCAGCGGGTCACCGGGCTCGGGCCGGAAAAGATTGACCGGCGACGGCGCGTGCGCGCCCAGCACCTTGCGAAAGTGGTCGAGATACTTCTCTATGTCCTCCGCGTCGACGAACCAGATCGCGTTCTGGCCGCGGGAGTAGTACTTCAGAATCCCGCACACCCGGCCGCTGGTTCGATCGACGATCGGAGCCCCGCTCATGCCCGGGACGACGCCCGAGTCCGGAGTGGCCTTGACCCACGTATCGCTGGGGCCCTGGACGTGCATCTGGACCGGGTCCGGCGCGGCGTCGGGTACGGGCGCGTCCCGGTTGAACGCCAGCGCCACCAGGTCGAGTCCCTTGTGCGCCCCGCGGCGCAGCAACAGCGACTGCAGGTCGGCGGTCGGGTGGTCGATCCTCTCCTTCAGCCCGATGAACGCGAGGTCGGGAAACCGGTAGGTCTCCCCCTTGCGCCCGGGCGAATCGGGCACTCTCTCCAGCACCCTGGCCTTGATCGGCTGACCCTGCCAGCGCACGGTCACCGAACCCGATCGGGAGTCCACGACGTGCGCGCAGGTGACCACGATGTTCGGGGCGACGAAGAACCCGGTCCCGGCCAGCCGCTTCGAGGTCAGCTGCACGGTGCACCGGCGCACGTGGTCGAGTGCCGGATTGCCAGGATGGCTCATGCGCACCCTCGCCTAGCGACATAGGACAGCGACAGAGCTTGATCGTATCGCTGTCACCACGCTACGCGACGATGGCGAAGGACTTCGTTTGCTCGTCCAGGACCGAGCGGAACAGTTCCTCGGCCCGGCGGGCCCGCTCCTCGTCGTTCATCCGCAACTGAAATCGCTCCCGGATGCCGTCGACCGCGGTCAGGTTGACGACCAGGGCGCGGCCGCGGTCCTCCACGGTCACATTGACGTCGCGGAGATGCCGCACGTTGGTGTTGAGGTGCAGGCGCATTCGATGCAGCAGGTTCGACCGGCGGGTGATCACCAGCCGGCGCCGGGTCAGCAGGAGGAATCCCTGGGCCCAGCGGCCGACCAGCACCGGCTTGTCGGTCGGTTCGATGCATCGGCTCAGGAGGTTCATGTGGGTTCCGGTGAACGTGCGCGGCAAGACGTCCATATCGCGTTTAACGGTGTCCGAACGAGGAAGCTGCGGGGGCTCCGGGATGAATGTCGAATTACAGCAGTTCGACAATCGTTGCGTTCGCCATTCCGCCGCCCTCACACATCGTCTGCAGGCCGAACCGGGTGTCCGTCTGTCGCATGTGGTGCAACATCGTGGTCATCAGCCGCGCGCCGGAGGCCCCGAGCGGGTGACCCAGGGCGATCGCCCCGCCCCGCGGATTCAACCGGGCGGGGTCGGCGCCGGTCTCGGCCAGCCAGGCGAGCGGCACCGGCGCGAACGCCTCGTTCACCTCGTAGACCCCGATGTCGCCCAACTCGAGGCCCGACTTGCGCAATGCCTTCGCGGTGGCCGGGATCGGCGCCGTCAGCATGATCACCGGATCGTCGGCCGCCACGACGGCGGTGTGCACCCGGGCCAGCGGCCGCAGCTTCTTTTCCGAAGCGAAAGAAGAGGTCGTGACCGCGAGGGCGGCCGCCCCGTCCGAGATCTGCGAGGCCGACCCGGCCGTGACCACGCCGCCGGCCTTGAAGGGCGTCTTCAGCTCGCCGAGCTTGGCCAGCGAGGTGTCCCGCCGGATGCCCTCGTCCAGCTTGATCCCGGCGACCGGCTCGATCTCGGCGTCGAACTCGCCCGCGTCCTGCGCCCGGGTCGCCGCCGCGTGGCTGCCCAGCGCGTATTCGTCGAGCTGGGCGCGGCTGAAACCCCACCGCGCCGCCATCATCTCGGCCCCGACACCCTGATTGAACTCGCTGAGGCCGTAGCGTTCCTTCACGGAAGATCCATAGGGATCGGCGCCGGCCGCACTCGAACCCATCGGCACCCGGGTCATCGACTCGACCCCGCCCGCCACCACCAGGTCGGCCTGTCCCGAGATCACCGTCGCGGCGGCGAAGTGCAGCGCCTGCTGGCTCGACCCGCACTGCCGGTCGAGCGTGCTGCCGGGCACCGACTCGGGCCAGCCGGCAGCCAGCACCGCGTTGCGCCCGATGTTCCACGACTGCTCGCCGACCTGCGAGACACAGCCCCAGATCACATCGTCGACGTCGGCCGGGTCGAACCCGGCCCGCTGCTCGAGCGCCCTCAGCACATGCCCGGCGAGATCGACCGGATGCACGCCGGCCAGGCCACCCTTGCGCCGGCCGACCGGGGTCCGAACCGCGCCGACAATCACCGCATCACGCATACCCCGACGGTAACCCGGTTTGCCATAGTGATCGGATGCAGTGGCGCATCAAGCCGGTCCTGCCGGTCACCAAGGGGATGGGCGCGGTCGCGGTCGTCGTGCTCGCGGTTGCTTTCGCCGGGCGTGACCCGGTCCGCTGGGCGCTGGCCCTGGTGGTCGGCGGCGTGCTGGCGATCTGGGCGGTGCGCGATCTGGTCGCGCCGGTCCGCCTGGCGGCGGACGCCGCCGGCGTCACGGTGATCACCGGATTCGCCCGGCGCCGGCATCTGCCGTGGGCTCAGATCGAACGCGTACGCGTCGACGTGTCGAGCCGCCGCGGCCTGCGCAGCGAACTGCTCGAACTGGACGCCGGCGAGTCGATCTTCCTGTTCAGCGCGCACGAACTGGGCGTGCTGCCCGAGGAGGTCGCGGCCGCCCTCGCCGACCTCCGCACCAGCACCAGCCCTAGCTGAGCAGCGACATCGTCCGCAGCACCGACGCGACGATCAGCGCGGCCACGATCACGGCGCAACCGATCGCCTGGAACTGGGTGCGGCGGTTGGCCGGGGCGTACGCGAGAGCGATCGCGACGAGGCCGCCGACCACCAGGCCGCCCAGGTGGCCGGTCTTGGAGATGCCGGGGATGGTGAACGTGATGATCAGGTTGACCACCAGGATCGGGATGAGCTGAGCGATCTGGAGCCCGAGCCGCCGGTTGATCACGACGGCGGCCAGGAACAGGCCGAAGATGGCGGTCGAGGCGCCGGCCGACTCCTGGTTGGGCGCGCCGAACACGTACGACACGACGTTGCCGCCGAACCCGGCGATCAGGTAGAGCGCGGTGAACCGGACCGGCCCCAGCGCCGACTCGAGATAACGGCCCAGCTGCCAGAGCGCCCACATGTTGGTGACGATGTGCAGCAGGCCGTAGTGCAGGAACATCGCGGTGATCAGGCGCCACCACTCGCCGGCCGCGATGCCGTGCATCTCGCCGCCCGGACCGTACGCCGCGTAGCCGATCACCGCGCCCCACCGGGTGACCGAGGTGTCCGAGCCGAGCAGGCCGCCGAGACCGCCGCCCGAGCCGCCGAACAAGGCACCCGCCCCGCCGGCGATCGCCGACGCGATCATGACCAGCACGTTGATGCCGATCAGCGTGCGGGTCGCATAGGCCGCGCGGCCGACTCCGCTCCCGCCGAAGGCGGTGCGGGCCGGCCGCTGCGTCCGCTTCCCCTGCGCCACGCACTCGGGGCACTGGTGGCCGACCGACGCCTCGTTCATGCAATCGGGGCAGATCGGACGTTCACATCGCGTGCACCGGACGTAGGTCTCCCGGCCCGGGTGCCGGTAGCAGACCGGAGCCGTGGAGGGCGCCTCACTCATGGCGTCAAAGGTACGTCACCTTGTTAAGCGCGCTCGATCTCCACGCGCTCGACGACGACTTCCTCGCGGGGCTTGTCGCCGGGACCGGTCGGCGTGGTCGCGATCGAGTCGACGACCTTGGCCGACTCCTCGTCCGCGACCTGGCCGAAGATGGTGTGACGACGGTTCAGGTGCGGGGTCGGGGCCACCGTGATGAAGAACTGCGAGCCGTTGGTGCCCGGCCCCGCGTTCGCCATCGCCAGCAGGTAGGGCCGGTCGAACTGCAGCTCGGGGTGGAACTCGTCGCCGAACTGGTAGCCCGGCCCGCCGCGGCCGGTGCCGGTCGGGTCGCCCAGCTGGATCATGAAGCCTTCGATGACCCGGTGGGAGATGGTTCCGTTGTAGTACGGGCCCGACCCCTTCTGACCGGTGTTCGGGTCGGTGTACTCCTTCGTGCCCTCCGCAAGCTCCACGAAGTTGCGCACGGTCGCCGGCGCGTGGTCCGGGAAGAGCTGGAGCCGGATCGGGCCGTGGTTGGTGTGCAGGGTGGCGTAAAGCTTCTCGGCCACGGGTACTCCTGTCTGTGTCGCGGGCGCCGCCCCGGTCAGCCGGAGGGGCGCTGGGACAGTTATTTGCAGTTCGGATCCTCCCCCATGTGCCTGATCCGGCAGCGCGGGGGTACCGGTAGAAGGCAACATAACGTGGAGGAAACCACAGGAGGTGGGCACCGGTGTTCGCAACGATGCGTCGCAAGAGCCGCAGCAGGCGAATGAAGAACGAGCTCGGCCAGAGCGTTGACCACTTCAAGCGCGCGGCGTCGCTGGCGGCGCAGGAGACCAGCGCGACGGTCGGCCCGAAGCTGAACGCCGCCGTCGACCGGGTGCAGCCCGCCGCGGTCAAGGCCAAGGATGCGGCTTCGAGCGGCTGGGACAGCGCCCTGGCAACGATCACCCCTCTGGTCAGCGCCGCGAGCGAGAACGTGCGGCAGACCGGCAAGGTGAGCAAGCGGCAGGCCCGCAAGGCCGCCAAGGAAAACCAGAAGAAGGCTCTCAAGCTGCAGAAGCGGGCCAACAAGGCGATGGGCCGCAAGCAGCGCAAGGGGCGCGGCTCGAAGATGCTCGGCCTCGCGCTGATCGGCACCGCGGTGGGTGTGGGCGCGGCCTACGCCACCAAGCGCCGCAAGACCGCTCAGTGGGACGAGTACGAGCCGGCCGCCCCGATCGGCACCACGCAGGTCGGTGGGGCGGAGGACGCCACGTTCGAGCCGACTCAGCCGTCGACGCCGAACAGCACCGCGTCGGACACGACGCAGCGCAGCCCCCGGTAACGAGCACGACCGTACGGAACAAGGCGGGCGCCGAATCGGCGCCCGCCTTGAACCCTGGGCCGTTTCTATCCCTGGGGGTCGGTGCGCCGCGCTTGGGCGGGATCGAGTGACGGACCCCGCGGCAGCAGGGCCACCAGCTGGGACGGCAGGGTCTGCGGCTTGACGCCGTTGTAGCCGAGCTTGGGCAGCAGGTCGCGGCTGGCCAGCGTGTAGAGCCGGCCGGTGTCGGTGACCACGCCGACCGTGCCGCTGCCCGTCGGAGCGGTCGCCGACGCCGAGGTGATCACCACCGCGCCGCGGCCGCGCGCCACATAGACCAGATCGGCCCGGTTCGTTTCGGCCGGCGCCGAGACGCCGGCCGCGGCGACCCCGGTCGGCGGGTTGGGGTTGATCCGCACGCCGTCACCGCTCTGGGGATCGACCGGCAGCGTCATGCACACGCGGGTCGGCGCGTCGGTGAACAGGCTGGGCACATTTTGCGGCAGGCCGTTGGCGTCGTTGGCGTCGCTGAGCTTGGTGCGTGAGCCCGGTAGCTTGACGAAGTCGGCGCCGATGTCGAGCGCGGCCTGCCCGGCGGCCGCCTGGAGGAGCCGGGCCTGCAGCGGGGTCACGCTGGCGATGCCGTCCGGCATGATCACCCCGAACCCCTCGGTGCTGTTCTTGACCAGCTGGCCGACCCGGTAGTTGTCGACCACGGTCGACCCTCCGGACTGCGGCACCTCGGGCGCCCGCAGGTCGGGGCCGGCCGGCACCGCGTTGATCCAGGCGGCGGAGACCTTCCAGGGGGTCTGAGGGCCGTAGCCGAGCGCCCGCAGGGTGTTGTCGGACCCGGGGCCGGGGATCTGGAAACGCCGGTTGCCGTAGACGAGGAAGATGTTCTCCCCCGGGTCGACGACCAGCAGCGCCTTGTCGGCCTGGGTGGCGATCGTGCCGTCGGTCAGCCGCTGACCGACCAGCAGTGTGCTCTGCGGGTTGTCACCGGGGCCCTTGGCGGTGCAGACCGACCAGCGGTCGGTGACCAGGTCGCCGGGGGCGGGGAGCGAATCGGGCGCGTTCGGAATGCCGAGCGGGGCGCCCAGCTGCACCTTGGCCAGCTTGTCCGAGGCGACGCCGACCAGGTTGGGGGTCTGGCCGGTGCTCAGCAGCAGGCCGGAGGAGTAGTTGAGCACCGGGTGCAGCTTGCTGTCCGACTCCAGGTAGACGAAGCGGGCGCCGGTCCCCTTCTCCTGGAAGACCACGCTCGGATCCCGCGGATTGACCGTGTTTTGGCCGGTGAAGATGCCGTAGAGGCCGGCCGCCCCGACCGCGATCGCCGCGATCAGCAGGCTGACCAGGGCCGTCGTGCCGGCCCGGCGCAGCGGCGAGCGGGACGGGTCGGGGTCGTGGGTGACGAGCGCGGCCACCACTCGCTGCAACGAGTATTGATAGCTGTGGAGCTGGTCCTGACGCGACGGCACCGGTTCACTCTAGGTGCATGCGTCGATGGGCTGCTGCCCCGCGTCACAGCCAGCCGTTGCGGCGGAAGGCGCGGTAGAGGAGGAACGTGATCAGCAACAAGAGAGTCCAGAACGCCGGATAGCCGTAGAGCCAGTAGAGCTCGGGCATGTGCCGGAAGTTCATGCCCTCGATGCCGGCCGCGGCCGTCCAGACCGTGGCGATGCCGGCCCAGGCGGCGAACTTGCGCATGTCGTTGTTCTGGTCGACGGTCACCTGGGCCAGCCGGGCCTGCAGGATCGAGTTGAGCAGGTCGTCATAGGACGAGACCTGCTCGACCGTCCGGGTCAGGTGGTCCTGCACGTCGCGGAAGTAACGCCGGATCTCGTTGGGCACCAGGCCGCTCTGCTTCGACGCGATGGCGGCCAGCGGGCGCTGCAGCGGCACCACGGCGCGGCGGAACTCCACCAGTTCCCGCTTCATCTGATAAATCGCCTGGATCGGGCTGCCGGCGTCGCGGGAGAAAACGCTCTCCTCGATGATGTCGAGGTCGGCCTCGATCTGGTCGGCCACCTCGAGATAAAGGTCGACGACCCGGTCGGTCACCGCGTAGGCCACCGCCCACGGGCCCTGCTCGAGCAGAACGCCGCGCTCGGTCTCCAGGTTGTGCCGCACCGGCCCGAGCTCGGACGCGTCGCCGTGCCGGACCGTGATGACGAACCGCTCGCCGATGAAGACCATCATCTGGCCGGTCTCGACCACCTGCGAGGTCTCGGTGAGCTCGCGGTGGGGCACGTAGCGAGCGGTCCGCAGGACCAGGAAGTGGACCGGTCCGAACTGCTCCAGCTTGGGCCGCTGCTCGGCCTTGACCGCGTCCTCCACCGCCAGCTCGTGCAGGCCGTAGGTGTGAGCGATGCCGGCCATCTCCTCCTCGCTCGGCTCGTGCAGACCGAGCCAGACGAACGCGTTTTCACGCTCGCGGGCGACCCGCAGCGCCGCGTCGGGGGTGTAGTCGCCCTCCTGGCGCTTGCCGTCGACGTAGACGCCGCAGTCGACGACCGCGGAGCCGCCGGAGCGGCCCTCGTGGTCGGCACCGTCGCGTTCCGTGGTGCTGAAAATGCGGGCGAAGGCCCGTGACAAAGGCTTGTTCCGGTTCCAGCTGTTTTCGCGCTCCGCCACGACAACCTCCCCCACACCGACGATGAGCCCGCATGAGGCTACTTCACGGCCGCCGCGGAGCCGGGCAGGCTCAGCGATCCTGCCCGGCACCGGAGAATTCAGGCACGAACCTCGTCGATTGCCTCGGCCAGACGGCGCACGCCCTCGTCGATCTGGTCGACGGTGACGGCCGAATAGGCCAGCCGAACCGCGTTCCTACCGCCCTCGATCAGGAAGTCGCTGCCCTTGACGATCGCGACACCCTTCTTCATCGCGGCCGGGAACAGCTTGTCGACGTCCACGTCGGCCGGCAGGTCGATCCAGAGGAAGTAGCCGCCGTCGGGCTCGGTGAAGGTGGCGCCCGGGATGTGCTTGCGGATCGACTCGCCGAGGACCCGCACCCGCTCGCCCAGCGCGGCGCTCACGGTCTGGATCGAGCGGTCGATGTCGCCCGAGACGCAGAACTGGTGAACGATCGCCTCGGAGACCATGCCGGGCGAGATGTAGAGATTGGTGGCCTTCTTGGCGATCGCGTCGATGAGCGCGGCCGGCCCGACCAGGTAACCCACCCGCACGCCGGGGCAGACCGTCTTGGTGAAGCTGGAGGCGTGGACGACGGTGTTCTCGGTGTCGAGCGAGAGCATCGACGGGAGCTTCTCGCCGCGGAAGCGGATGTCCGCGTACGGGTCGTCCTCGAAGATCACGAAGCCGAACTCGGCGGCGAGCGCGAGCAGGGTGCGCCGCTTCTCCTCGGACAGCGTGATGCCGGCCGGGTTCTGATAGTTCGGAATGATATGGGCGATCTTGGGGCGGACGCCGGACTCGAGCAGGGTCCGCAGCTCGTCGACGTCGATGCCGTCGGACCGCAGGGTGACCTGGTGCACCTTGGCGCCCTGCTGCTGCAGGCTCAGCAGCGTGCGGTCATAGGTCGGCTTCTCGACCACGACGTCGTCGCCCGGCTGCACCAGGTGGTTGAAGAGGAAGGCGTCGGCCTGAAGGGAACCGTTCGTCACGATGACCTGATCGGCCGAGACGCCGTGCTTGTCGGCGATCCACTTGCGCAGCGGGACATAGCCGACGGAGGTGCCATAAGCGGTCATGCCTGCGGGATCGGCGTCGAACGCGCGCAGGGCGGCGGCCTTGAGGCCCTCGACGTCGATGATGTCCAGCGACGGAGCGCCACGGGCGAAGGAGATCAGCTGCTCAGCGGTCATGCCGTTCAGCTTACGAGCAGGCTCTATAGAATATTTCCGCGCCCGCGCGGGTCCAAGGAGCAAGACAGGCAGGGCTATCCTCGCGAGGCGCGCCTGTGCGCTACCCCTCGATAGGAGCCCCACCCCATGATCGGTCTTGTGCTCGCGGCCGGCGCCGGCCGCCGCCTCCGCCCATATACGGACACGCTGCCGAAAGCGCTGGTCCCCGTGGACGGAGACACGACGATCATGGACATTTCACTTCGCAACCTGGCCGCGGCCGGATTGAACGACGTGACGATCGTCGTCGGCTATTGCGCCACTGCCGTGGAGGAGCGCGTCCCGGCCTTCCAGGAGAAGTACGGCGTCAAGATCAGCCTCGTGCACAACGACAAGGCCGAGGAGTGGAACAACGCGTACTCCCTCTGGCTCGCCCGTGACCACTTCGCGCAAGGCGCGTTGATGGTCAATGGCGACACCGTGCACCCCGTATCGATCGAGCGGACCCTCCTCGAAAATCGCGGGCCGAGCATTCTGCTGGCTGTCGACACTCTCAAGAAGTTGGGTGACGAGGAGATGAAGACTGTCTTCAGGGAAGACGGCCAACTCACCAAAATCACGAAACTGATGGAGCCCGACGAGGCCCACGGCGAATACATCGGCGCCAACATCATCGAGGCCTCGGCGGCGTCCGCGCTGGCCGACGCGCTGCAGGCGACCTTCGAGCGCGACCCCGACCTCTACTACGAGGACGGCTTCCAGGAATTCGCCAACCGCGGCGGCGAGGTCCGTTTCGCGCCGATCGGCGAGGTCGACTGGGTCGAGGTCGACAACCACGACGACCTGACCAAGGCCCGGGGCATCGCATGCCGCTACTAGCCCGCAGCATCCAGACGCCCCTGCACATCGACGTCCGCCGGGGCGCGGTCGCCGATCTGGGGCGGATCCTGGCCGACGGGCGTATCTCGTCCGGCGGTGACGTCGCGGTGGTGGTCGGGCCGGGCCTCGGCGAGCGGGTGGCCGAGATGATCCGGCCGTCGCTCTCCTCGGCCGATGTCTTCACCACCAGCGGCGGCACCCTCGACGCCGCGCTCGAGCTGGCGGCCAAGCTGCGCTCCCGGCAGTACGACGCGGTCGTCGGCATCGGTGGCGGCACCACGGTCGACACGGCGAAATACGCGGCCAGCCGATGGGGCCTGCCGATGATCTCGGTCGCGACCAGCCTGGCCAACGACGGCATCGGCTCCCCGGTGGCCAGCCTGATCAACGACGGCATCAAGGGGTCGTACGGGGTGCACATCCCGTTCGGCGTGGTCGTGGACCTCGACTTCGTGGAAAACGGTCCCGAGCGGGTCAACCGCGGCGGCATCGGTGACGTGATCAGCAATATCAGCGCGCTCGCCGACTGGGAGCTGGCCCGCGAGGTCCGCAACGAGCCGGTCGACGGCCTGGCCGCCTCGCTGGCCCGGATGGGGGCCGAGGCCGTGCTGGCGATGCCCGGCGACATGTCGGACGACGCGTTCGTCACCGTGCTCGCCGAGGCGCTGATCTCCAGCGGCCTGGCCATGGCGGTGTGCGGCAGCAGCCGGCCGTCCAGCGGCGGCTGCCACGAGATCATGCACGCGATCGACTCGCTCTTCCCGGGCACCGCCTCGCACGGCGAGCTGGCCGGCCTGGGCGCGCTGTTCTGCACCTTCCTGCGCGGCGACGAGCCGCGGCTGGCCCAGATGTCCGACTGCCTCGCGCGGCACCAGCTGCCGCGGCTGCCGTCCGACGTCGGGCTCAGCGACGAGCAGTTCATCGAGGCGGTCGGGTTCGCACCACGCACCCGGCCGGACCGCTACACGATCCTGGAGCACCTCGCGATGACTCCGGACGAGACCCGTCGAAAGCTGGCCGACTATGCCCGAGCCATCGACAACTGATCAGGCTGCCAAGCCGGTGGCCACCTCCGCGACGCCTCCCGGTAACCCGAGCGCGGCAGACTATTACGCCGTGAATCGTGGAGGCGGCCTGTTCAGCGAGGCACTGAGCCAGCGGGCCGGCGCCCGCATCGCCTATGCCGCGCACCGGCGCCGCCTGGTTCCGACCGTCCTCACGGTGGTCAACCTCGGGCTCGGCTGCCTGGTCTCGTTCGTCGTGGTGGCGGCGGCCGCCCCGATCGCCGACGGCCGGGTCTGGGCCTGGCCGGTCGGCCTGCTCGCGCTGGTCGGCTGGCAGCTGGCGTACGCGTTCGACTGCTCGGACGGCCAGCTGGCCCGGGTGACCGGCCGCAGCAGCAGCGCCGGGGGCCGGCTCGACGTGCTGTGCGACGTCGCGGTGCAGATCTCGCTGGTCTCGGCGGTCGCCGCGACGGCGAAGGCGCAGGTGCCCGACACCCCGGCCTGGCTGCTGGCCGCGTTCGCCGGCACCTGGATGGTCAACCTGGTCACCTCGGTGATGCAGCAGGGAGACAAGGCGTCGAGCATGGTGACCAGCCGGTCGCTGCCGGTGCGCCTGGTCAAGCTGGTCCGCGACTACGGCTTCGTGATCTTCCTGGCCGGCCTCGTGCTCACCGTCATGCCGCAGTGGACGGTCTGGTTCGTCGCGCTGTTCACGCTGGTCAACGCCGGTTTCCTGGCCGCCAGCGTCGTTTTCACGGCCCGCGACGCCCTGAAGGCGTAAAGGCATAAGGGGGAGGCCCGGCGATTTGCCGGGCCTCCCTTTCCGTACGCGGTGAGACCGGTCAGACACGCACCGGGATCGCCGACGAGGTGCCCAGCACCTTGCCGGTGGCGTCCAGCGCCTCGGCCAGCACGTATTCCGGCGTGCCCGAGATCTGCAGCGTCGTCTCGAAGCCGGAGCGGTCGGCCTCGACCGGCGCGCCCTGCAGGGCTCCCGGCTGGGTGCCGGACTGGGCCCGCCACTTGGTGACCTTGGTCGTGCCGTTCCAGCTCGTGCTGACGATCACGTTGCCGTTCTCGGTGCGCAGGCCGAGGGCGGGCTGGTCGAGCGGCTGCCCGGTCCACTCCGCCTTGTAGGCCCGGTAGGACTGGTTGTCCTTGGGCAGGTTGCCGGCGAGCCGCACCGTCCCGTCGGCGTTGTGCTCGGTGAAGTAGGGCATCTGGCCCCAGCCGATGAACGACCCGCCGTCGAGCAGTTCCCGGAAGGCGCCCTGGGTGGGTGCCGACAGTTTCTGCGGGTGCACGTATTCCTGAACGAACGTCGACGTCTTGGCCACCTCGTCGAGCTTGAACACGAGCCCGCGGGAGTATTCGTGCACCGGCTTGCCGACGCTTCCGGCTCCGTTGTCGAAGACGCTGTAGCTGCCGTCGCGCCGCTGGCGGAAGTCGTGCTGCCAGGCGAAGGCCGCCTTCGCGTCGATCTTGAAGTCGGACTTCTTGCCGCCGAGGCGCCACATCAGCGCGCCGGACTTCCGGTTGATCTTGAACGTCGTCCAGAGGTGCCGGGACGACGCGATGATGTTGCCGTCGGCGGCCAGCCCGACCGAGTTGGCGTGGAACCAGTCGTACGGCAGGTGAGCCGAGTCGCCCTCGGGCAGCGGGGCGTACGAGTCGGCGGCCTGGAAGTGCTCGCGCGCCTTCCACTCGAAGAGCAGCTTGCCCGTCGCGATGTCGATCTCCTGGATCACGCCGTCGAACAGCACGCCGTCCTTCGGCCCGCCCAGCGCGGTCAGGTCGTACGGCACGCCCTGGTAGACCCAGAACAGCGCGGTGTTCTGCGGGGTGATCACGAAGTCGTGCTGGTCGGCCTGGTCGGTGCCGGCCGCACGCACCCGGGTGATCTCCCGGTACGCCTCGTCGGCGATCACGAACTCGCCCTGGCCCACGCCCTGCCCGCCGGTGCCGCCGATGGTGCCTTCCCACCACGTCAGCACGGGCTTGTTGCGGTACTGCTGGACCTTGAAGTCGATCGCCACGGTGGCCGGGTCGGGCACCTTCCTGAACCAGACCGGCGAGCCCTTCTCGTCGACGATCATGGGTCCCCAGAGGCCGGCGCCCGAGGCCGGAGTGAGAAAGATGTAGCCCGGAGCGGTTCCATTGGCCTGGGTCGTGATCGTCACGTCGGGCATGGTCCGCAGGTCGGGCCGGGAGCGATACTTCGGCGGACCGGCCTGGGCGGCCTCGGTCGCGCCGACCGCGGGAGCGGCCGAGGTTTTCGTTGATTTGTCGGCGATCGCATAGCCGACGCCTACTCCGGCGCCGCCCACCACCACGGCGCCACCGACGCCGAGTAGAAGATTCCTACGCGAAACACCTGTTTTTACCGGTACAGGTTCCGTCACGGTGCCCAGCATTCCCCTCTTCGAACAAGATCTACCTCGATGGTTGATCGGAGTTCGCTGTGAGCCCGGTGTAAATATCGATCAACCGCGCGGTCAGGACGTCCGGATGGAAGAACCGCTGGTAGCGCTCGCGCGCGGCGGGACCTCTCCGTTCGGCCTCGGCGCGGGCGATCGGCAGTGCGGCGGCGAGCGCCGCCGCATCCGGCTGGACGAGCCAGCCGGCGATCTCGGAGGCCGGGCTCTCATCCACCCCCAAGAGGTACGGGATACCACCAACGGCGGTGCCGAGGACGGGACGACCCGTCGACAGGGCCTCGAGAATCACCGTAGGGAGTACGTCGTTCCACGTCGGCACCGCCACCACGACCGACGCCGCGCGGCGCTCACGATCCATCTCCGCCCGGTCCAGGCCCCCGAGATAGGTCACGTCGGACCGCTCGGCCGCCACCTTCTCGGCCAGCGGGCGCAGGTCGCCGTCGCCGGCGATCCGCAGCGGTCCGAGCGAGCCCTCGGGGTGCCGCTGCCAGGCGTCCAGAAGCAGGGACAGCCCCTTCTCGGGGGACAGGCGGGCCGCGTACAGGAAACCGGCACCGAGCGGAGGCGGATCGCCGGGATCCGGCAGGCCGTTGGGTTTGATCTCGATGTGGTCGTCGGCGATGCCGTAGTCGCGCAGGTGGGCGGCGATGTGGTCGGTCAGCGCGATGTAGCGGTCGACCGTGTGCCAGGTCGGACGATGCACCGCGAGGGTGGTCGCCATCAGCGCGCTCTGGGCCGCCGAGCCGCGGTAGCACTTGTGCCGCACAGCGGGCCATCCGAGCAGCTTGCCCCGGCAATCAGTGCAGTTGTGGCCGTCCCGGAAGTAAAGGCCGGACGAACACACCTGCCGGTAGTTGTGGACGGTCTGCACGACCGGCACCCGATGGGCGTGCGCGGTGCGGATCACCCACGGTGAGAGCAACGGGTACGGGTTGTGCAGGTGCAACACGTCCGGCCGCTCACGTTCGAGCAGCTCAGCGAGGTCGCGCTGGGCCGACCGGCCATAGATCGGCGAGATCGGGAGCAGAGCCTTCTCCCACGCCGGCAGCTCGCCGATCGAGTCCGAACTGCGCTGAAACGGCAGCACTTCGACCCCGGCGGCCCGCAGCTGGGCGATCTCGGTGTCGACGATGACGTTCTCGCCGGACGGCATTGCCTCGCGGTACCGGTTGTGCGCAACGACCACCTTCACGCCTGCGAACGCTACCGTTGTCGCAATTGCCGCCGGTGCGATGGCCCGGGGATTTCGACGCCCGCCGGGTTTGCGGGTGTCGAAATCGCTGTGTCATCGCACCGGTTATCAGGCGATTGCCGCGAGCGCAGCGGAGCATAATGGCTCAGTGCCCGAACTTCCCGAGGTCGAGGCGCTCGCGGCCTACTTGCGCGAGCGCGCGGTCGGCCACACCGTGCAGCGCTTCGAGGTGTCCTCGTTCAGCGCCCTGAAGACCTACGATCCGCCCGCGTCCGCCGTCGCCGGCCTTGAGCTGACCTCGGCCGGGCGTCACGGCAAATTCCTCGACATCGGGCTCGGCCCTGACCTCCACCTGGTCGTGCACCTGGCCCGGGCGGGCTGGCTGCACTACCGGGACGGCTTCAAGTCGCCGGCGCCGCTCAAGCCGGGCAGCGGCCCGATCGCCATCCGGGTGCGGCTCGACGACGAGTCCGGCTTCGACCTGACCGAGGCCGGCACCCAGAAGTCGCTCGCCGCCTATCTGGTGCGCGACCCGGCCGAGGTGCCCGGGGTGTCCCGGCTCGGCCCGGACGCGCTGGCCGTCTCCCGCGACGAGTTCGCCGCCCGCATCAAGAGCCGCAACGGCCAGGTCAAGGGCGTCATCGTCGACCAGGAGGTGCTGGCCGGCATCGGCAACGCCTACTCCGACGAGATCCTGCACGCGGCCAAGATGTCGCCGTTCGCCCTGACCGGCAAGCTGACCGACGAGCAGATCACCACGCTCTACGAGGCCATGCGCGAGGTGGAGCAGGACGCGGTGGCCCGCTCGGTGGGCCAGAAGGCGGCCGAGCTCAAGGGCGAGAAGCGGGCCGGGCTGCGTGTGCACGCGCGCACCGGGCTGCCCTGCCCGGTGTGCGGGGACACGGTGCGCGAAGTGTCGTTCGCTGACAAAAGCCTGCAATACTGCGCCACGTGCCAGACCGGCGGTAAACCACTGGCCGACCGGCGGCTCTCGAAGTTGATCCGTTAGCGTCGATCCGGTCACGCTGCGTATCGGTGGGGAGACATCGGTCTCCACAGCGGAAAGGGGGCACAACGTCCACTTCATTCCGCACGTTCCATCGGTATAGTGGCTCGGTCCCACGTATCGTCCGCGCGTACGGGTAACGGCTCAACGGCCGCCCACCCCGACGCCCGTGGCGGTGCGTAATGTTTTCCGGATGCGGGAGGACGTAGGCGAGGTGACCACAAGCCTGCATCGCCCGGTTACCGACAGCAGCCGGAGCAAGCCCGTGCCGTACGACAGCTTCGAGTGGCAGCAGCCGCCACCGAGCAACGGCGTACCCCGATCGGCCTGGACGCGATCGCACAAGCGCCTGTCGCGCTGGCACCGGCCGTACACGTTGGTCCTGGTCTTCCTCGACCTCGCGTCGGTGGTCCTGGCTAGCTGGTGGATCGCCACGCACCTGGAAAAGGCGAAGTCCGGCTTCCAGTTCAAGAGCTGGGGCTTCCTGCACGGGGGCGAGCTCTTCAACTTCTTCGCCTACATCGTGCTGCCGCTCGGCTGGCTGATCCTGCTCTGGGCCAACGGGACGTACGACCGGCGCTACCTCGGCCTCGGCAGCGAGGAGTTCAAGCGGATCGTCCGGGCCTCGGTCACCGTGGTCGCCGGCGTCTCGCTGCTCGCCTTCGCCACCAAGACCCAGCTGTCCCGTGGCACGGTCGCCGCGGTGTCGCTGGCCGCGCTCTGCTTCCTGCTCGTCGACCGCGTCTTCGCCCGGCAGGTGCTGCACCTGGCCCGTCGCCGCACGGGCCACGGCGCGCACCGCATGGTCCTGGTCGGCACCCTGCCCGAGGCGCTCGAGGTCTACACCGCGGTCACCCGCAGCCCGGCCGCCGGCCTGATCCCGGTCGCCATCCACATCACCGACGGCTACGCGGCGGCCCGCGGCATCGAGACACCCGTGCCGGTCTACGCGGCCCGCGACGTGCTCTCGCTGGTGCACGAGGTCGGCGCCGACACGATCGCGGTCTGCGGCTCGGCCAGCGCCGAACCGGGCGAACTGCGCCGCCTCGCCTGGCAGCTCGAGGGCACCGGCGTCGATCTGGTGGTCGCGCCGCAGCTCACCGACATCGCCGGCCCGCGCGTGCACATCCGGCCGATCGAGGGCCTGCCGCTCCTGCACGTCGAGGAGCCGACCCTCTCCGGCCCCGGCTGGCTGGCCAAAAACCTGCTCGACCGGGTGGTGGCCGCCCTCGGCCTGCTCGCCCTCAGCCCGATCCTCGCGGTCATCGCGCTCGGCATCCGGCTCTCCGACCCCGGCCCGGTCTTCTTCCGCCAGCCCCGGGTCGGCCACGAGGGCCGCACGTTCCGGGTGTGGAAGTTCCGCACGATGTACCAGGACGCCGAGGAGCGCAAGCGCACGCTCGAAGAGCTCAACGAGTCCGACGGCATGCTCTTCAAGATGAAGAACGACCCGCGGGTCTTCTCCTTCGGCGCCAAGCTGCGGGCCACCTCGCTCGACGAACTGCCCCAGCTGATCAACGTGCTGAAAGGCGAGATGTCGCTGGTCGGGCCCCGCCCGCTGCCGGCCGACGACGGCGACTACCTGGGCGACGTGCGCCGGCGGCTGCTGGTGCGCCCCGGCATCACCGGCCTCTGGCAGGTCTCCGGCCGTTCCGACCTGTCGTGGGACGAAGCGGTCCGCCTCGACCTCTACTACGTGGACAACTGGTCGCTGACGTACGACCTGGGCATCCTCTGGCGCACGATTTTCGTCGTCCTGAAGCGCAAGGGAGCCTATTAGGCTCTCGTCCCATGGCGGGACGGATCGAAACCGGTGTCGCGGTCGTCGCCGTCCTCGCGGCGCTGGCCGCGGCGGTCGCGGCCGTCGTGCGGCTGCGGGCCCGCCGGGGCATCGCGACCGCGATGCAGCGGGCGACCTACGACGTGCTGCACACCGCCGGGCTGGCCGCCGATCCGCTGCGCACCGGGCTCACCCCGGCCACCGCGGCCAAGGCGGCCCGCCCGCTGCGCCGGCTGGTCGGCTCGGCCGGCCTCACCATCTCCGACGGAGCGACCTGCCTGGCCTTCGACGGCCTGGGCGGGCACCACAGTTCCTCGCTCACGGCCGCCGCCCAGCGGGCGCTCCACACGCATCGATCGATCGTGCTCAACGCCCGCGATCTGCCGTGCGACCGGGTCGACTGCGCGGTGCGGGGCGCGGTGGTGGCCCCGCTGAGCGGCCCCGACGGCCGGGCGGCGGCGGTGCTCATCGCGGTCGCCGACGACCACCCGGCCCCCGGCCTGGTGCAGGCCACCCTCGAAGCGGCCCGCTGGGCCGGCTCGCAGATCGCGCTGGCCGAACTCGACTCGTCCCGCGAGCGGCTGGCCCGGGCCGAGGTGCGGGCGCTGCGGGCCCAGATCAGCCCCCACTTCATCTACAACGCACTGACCGCGATCGGCTCCTTCGTGCGCACCGACCCCGAGCGCGCCCGCGAGCTGATCCTCGAGTTCGCCGAGTTCACGCGTTACTCGTTCCGGGCCCACGGCGAATTCACGACGCTGGCCGAGGAACTGCGGTCTATCGACCGCTATCTGACGATCGAGCGGGCCCGGTTCGGCGACCGCCTTCAGGTACGCCTCCAGATCGCCCCCGAAGTCCTGCCGGTCGGCCTGCCGTTCCTGTGCCTGCAGCCCCTGGTCGAGAACGCGGTCCGGCACGGGCTCTCGCGCAAGCCCGGCGTCGGTATGGTGAGCATCGAAGCCCGCGATGCCGGAGCCGAGTGCCAGATCACGGTCGAGGATGACGGCGTCGGCATGGACCCCTCGGTCTTCACCGCCGGTCGCCCGTCCGACAGCGACGACGGGCAGCACGTCGGCCTGACGAACGTCGACGAGCGCCTACGCTCGGTTTTCGGCGACCATTTCGGCCTGGTGGTGGAGACCGCACCCGGAGCGGGAACGAAGGTGAGCATGCGCGTCCCGAAGTTCCACCCCGAGGTGCGGGCATGAGCCTGGTTGTGCTGGCCGTCGACGACGAGCCGCCGGCGCTCGACGAGCTGGCCTACCTGCTCGGCGCCGACGGCCGGGTCGCCCACGTGCACCGGGCCGGCGACGCGACCGAGGCGCTGCGGGTGCTGCGCGACACCGAGGTCGACGCGGTGTTCCTCGACATCCGCATGCCCGGGTTGGACGGCATGGAATTGGCACGCATCTTGCGGCGCTTCGCCCGGCCGCCCGCGATCGTCTTCGTGACGGCCTACGACGACGGCGCGGTGGACGCCTTCGACCTGGGCGTGACCGACTACGTGCGCAAGCCGGTGCGGGCCGAGCGGCTGGGCGAGTCGTTGCGCCGGGTGGCCGGGATGCGCACCGCGCCGGCACCGCAGCGGGCGGCGGCGTCCGAGGAGCCGGCCATCCCGGTCGAGCTGGCCGGCACGACCCGCATGCTGCCACGGTCGTCGGTGCGGTGGGTGGAGGCCCAGGGCGACTACGCCCGGTTGCACACGGCGGACGCTTCCCATCTCGTACGCGTATCGCTGGCCACCCTCGCCGAACGCTGGGCCGATGCCGGTTTCGTACGCATTCACCGGTCCTACCTGGTGCAGCTGCGCCTGATCGCCGAGCTACGGCTGACCGGCTCGGGCTACGTGGTGGCGGTGGACGGGGTCGAGCTGCCGGTCAGCCGGAGGCACACGCGAGAGCTCAAGGACCGCCTGATCAGGGCGGCCAAGCACGACTGGATCCGCTGAATCCACATAGTTGTCCACAGCCCCACAGACTTATCCCCAGAGTTATCCACAGGCCGCCCTGTGGACGGAGGTCGGGCTCAGCCTCGCGCGCCCGCGATCGGCAAACTCCCAGCGAAGTCGTTCAGCCTCGTCGCGGGAGTTCCCTGCAAGATCAAGCGGCTCTCGATGAGAGAGACCAGAAATTCCAAGGCCGGCGTGCCCCGCCTTTTACGCGGCGCACACCCGGGCCGAGCGGCCGGCAGACGACCTCGCTCCGTCAATTCGATCGGTTGCCGCCAACACGGTGAACCTCAACGACCTGGAGGACGCAGCGCTGGTCCGCGAGGCGCTCGACGCGCTCTCGCTACCGCTCGGCGGCAAGCAGGCAGCCGCGACGACCATCGCCCGCAAGCGCGCCGTCTTCTACGGCGCCCTTCGGTATGGGGTCGAGCTGCGACTGATTCCAGCGCACCCGATGGCTGACGTCCAGTGGATCACCCCGAAGTCCGACGACGAGCTGCCGTCGGTTGTACGTCCCTTAGGGTCGCTGTTCTGAGCCGGATCTGGGCCGAATGACCTTGCTGACTGCGGTGATGGCGGCTCGGTAGGGGTTCTCTAAGCGACCCCCCTTCACGGGCTGCCGGGCAGCGGTCGTGACCACCGTCTATCATCACGGTCCGTGATCAACGTGATGGCTGACGCGCCGTCGTGGACCGACACCGGAGGCTTCTGGATCGCGCTCGCCGGGGCCGCCTTTGGTGTGGGCGGGTTCGGGGTGGCGATTTGGTCAGCCAGGTCGGGCCAGCGATCGGCGAAGGCAGCGGAAAACGCCGTGGCGGATTCCCGACGGGCTGCGGACGCCGCCGAGGCGGCGGCGCGGGCCGCTGAGATGTCCGCGGACGCGGACCAGCGGCTCGCCCAGTTGGAGACCGCCGGACTGCACGACTCGTACGCGCCTCGGTTCGAGGGTCGCTGGCGATTCGAGAAGTCCCAGCTGCAGGACGGCAGCCGGCACCTGGTCTACCAGTTCAAGCTCGACCGGGACTACCGGATCGAGGCGATCGCCTGGACGATGAACCGGGCCGGCCAGATCGGGCCGCCGACGGTGACGCCGCCGTCCGCCCCAGGCGGGGACTGGACGATTTGGGTCGAGCAGTGGTCCAGAGACCGCACGCATTCGGAGGTCCGCGAACTAGAGCTGCGGTTCTGGTCGCCTCGGGCTGTGCCTGGCCGCGCCAAACCGTGGGAATGCCGCTGCGGCGGCCCAGGCCCGGACGACAGCGCCCCCCACTGGGATGCCATCGTCAAGGTGACGCCGCCCCCACCTGTAAAGGTCGTGGTGCCCAGCTAGGCGACCGCCGCCGGTCGTCATCCCTTGACGTCGCTCACCTGGGTCGGACCTGGGTCCCATGACTTGGTTCCAAACAAGGGCCCGACGTGACTTGCCTCCGGCGCGTGACGGAAGCCTCTTCCCTGAGCGCCCGCCGACGGCAAGGGTCTTACAGGGATCCGGGGCAGCGCCTTGGCCCCCGGAGACATGGTCTTCGAGCGGCGAAAGTGTCATACCCACAGTCTCCCGCAGTGGAGATCGCCGGGGCTTTGTCGTGTCCGGCCGAGGTTTACTGCGGGTGACGCAGCCGGTTGCTCCGATTCGTGGTCGCGCCATGGTCGCGACGAGCAAGATCGAGCGGCTCTCCATGAGATCGAGTGAGACTCGCCGCTAACGCTGACAACCCCCGCCGGCCTGTCTTCGGGGCAGGGCGGGCGGGGTTTGCTGCTCGTGATCGAGCGGAGGGCGTGGGATTCGAACCCACGAAGAGTTTCCCCTTACCGGTTTTCAAGACCGGCGCCATCGGCCACTAGGCGAGCCCTCCCGAGTGCGTGCTCCAGTCTGCCAGATCGGTGCCGCGCGTCCGCAGGGCCTCTTAACCGAAACTTATATTAAGACTCTTAACAGGGGTACCACCTGCAGAAACGGCATGGTCACGCGGTGTTTCGACGGTTGACAACCTATCGACGTGCGTGTTTATTGTTCAGCGTCTTATCAGTCCCAGCCTCCGGCCCCCACCGACGGCAAGGGAGATCCCCACATGTCCAGAAGGTCCACCGCCAGAAGATCCCTCTACGCCGCGGCCGGCGCCGCCGTACTCGCGGCGATCGTGGTTGTCGCGCCGCAGGCGTTCGCGGCCGGCGAGTCGGTCAACGTCTATCTGACCACCACGAGTGACAGCACCGGCCGCACCGTGACCCGCGGGCTGCAGCAGCAGACGCCGGTCTCGTTCGGCGCCGGCAGCGGCAGCGGCAACCAGACCATCACGGTCAACGAGAACACGGCCTACCAGCAGTTCGAGGGTGCGGGCGCCGACATCACCGACACCACCGCCTTCGACATCAAGGGCAGCGGCGCGCTGTCCGCGGCGACCCAGAACGATGTGATGACCAAGCTGTTCTCGCCGACGAGTGGCATCGGCATCAGCGCGGTCCGCAACGTCATCGGCTCGTCCGACCTGGCGCAGAACAGCTACTCCTACGACAACACCTGCTGCGACGTGAACGACTTCTCGCTGTCGCGCGACAGCGACGTCATGGCGTTGAGCAAGCAGGCGCTCGGGCTCAACCCGCAGATGTTCTTCATGGCTTCGCCCTGGTCGGCGCCGCCGTGGATGAAGGACAACAACGCCTACAGCCAGGGCTACCTGCAGTCGCAGTACTACGCGGCCTACGCGCAGTACTTCGTGAAGTACATCCAGGGCTACCAGAACGCGGGCGTGCCGATCCGGTATGTCACCGAGCAGAACGAGCCGGGGTGCTGCGCCGGCTATCCGTCGATGCAGTGGACCGCGTCCGGCCTGGACTATTTCGCGGCCAACGATCTGCTGCCGGCCCTCAACAACGCGGGCGTGAGCACCAAGCTGCTGATCGGCGACTGGAACTTCGACACCTATGACGCCTGGGTGTCGCCGCTGATCAACGACACCGCGATCCGCAACAACAAGAACTTCGGCGGCATCGCCTGGCACAACTACGGCGGCAGCCCGTCGCAGATGACCACGGTGCACAACCAGTTCCCGTCGGTCAACGAGTACATGACCGAGTACTCGGGCGGCACCTGGGTCGGCAACCAGCAGCAGCAGGACATGACCGACATGGTCAATTTCTTCCGCAACTGGGGCCGCAGCTGGAACAAGTGGTCGCTCGCGGTCGACGAGCAGATGGGCCCGCACAACGGCGGTTGCGGCACCTGCACCGGGCTGGTCACCGTGCACCGCAACGACAACAGAAAAGGCCAGGTCGACTACACCGTCGAGTACTACACGATGGGTCACCTGACCAAGTTCGTGAAGCCGGGCGCGGTCCGGATCGACTCGACCGCCAATTCCACGGTTCCCAACGTGGCGTTCAAGAACCCGGACGGGTCGAAGGCGCTGATCGCGTACAACACCAGCGGCAGCACCCAGACGGTCAAGGTCAACTGGGGTGGGCAGTCGTTCACCTACAGCCTGCCGACCAAGACTTCGGCGACCTTCACCTGGGCCGGCACCCAGGGCACCGGCGGCGGAGGAAGTAACAAGACCGGCGCGATCACCAGTGCTCTCGACGGCAAGTGCCTGGACGTGACCGACGGCTCGACGGCCAACGGCAACCAGCCCCAGCTGTGGGACTGCGTCGCCGGCAGCGCCAACCAGCAGTGGACGGTCGGCACCGACGGCACGATCACCGGCCTCGGCAAGTGCCTCGACGTCGCGAACAACTCGACCGCCGACGGCGCTGTCGTGCACCTGTGGGACTGCCTCAGCACCGTCGCCAGTCAGAAGTGGACGGTCACCGCGGCCGGCGACATCGTCAACACCGCGTCGGGCAAGTGCCTCGACGTCAAGGACAAGAGCACCGCCAACGGCGCCAAGCTGCAGCTCTGGACCTGTACCGGTACCTCGAACCAGAAATGGACGTCCCCCGCATGAAGAAGAAGCTCCTCGCGATAGCGACGTCGGTTGCGGTGGTCGGCACCCTCGGCGTCCTCGGTATCAGTAACGCGTTCGCGGCCAGTTCGGGCACGCTTGTCAGCTCGCTCGACGGCAAGTGTCTCGACGTGACCGACGGCTCGACCGCCAACGGCAACCTGCCGCAGCTCTGGGACTGCGTCGCCGGCAGCAGCAACCAGCAGTGGACCCTGGCCGACAACGGTTCGGTGCAGGGCAAGGGCAAGTGCCTCGATGTGGCCGACAACTCGACCGCCGACGGCGCGGTCGTGCACCTCTGGGACTGCTTCGACACCGTCGCCAGTCAGAAGTGGACGCTGAGCGCGGCCGGGGACCTGGTCAACACCGCGTCCGGCAAGTGTCTCGACGTCAAGGACAAGAGCACCGCCAACGGCGCCAAGCTGCAGCTCTGGACCTGCACCGGCACGTCGAACCAGAAGTGGAAGTTCAGCGGCACGGGCACGCCGCCGCCGACCCAGCCGACCACGCCCCCGCCGACCGGTGGCGGCCCCGGCGCCAAGGCGGTCGCTCCGTACTACTACACCGGCTGGGGCAACCCGCCCAACCTGACGACGGTCATGAACACCACCGGCGTCAAGTGGTTCACGATGGCGTTCATGCTGAACAGCGGCAACTGTGTCCCCAAGTGGGACGGGGGCCGGGCGCTGACCGGCGGCCAGGACCAGTCCGCGATCAACACGATCCGGGCCGGCGGCGGTGACGTGGTCGTCTCCTTCGGCGGCGCCAGCGGCCCGTGGCTGGAGGACGCCTGCTCCAGCGCCTCCGCGCTGGCCAACGCCTACCAGCAGGTCATCAACGCGTACGGCCTCAAGGCGATCGACATCGACATCGAGGGCACGCCGTACAACAGCGCGACCGATCAGCAGAAGACGGTCGACGCGCTGAAGACCATCAAGGCCAACAACCCGGGCATCACCGAGTACATCACTCTCGGCAGCGGCACCGGCGGCCCCGACAGCTCGCTGATCAACCGGGCCGCGAGCTCGGGCCTGGTCGTCGACGGCTGGGGCATCATGACCTTCGACTGGGGCAACACCGGCGGTAACCAGGGTCAGCTGACCACCCAGGCGGCGGACGGCCTCAAGAACAAGCTCAAGACCGCGTACGGCTGGTCCGACGCGGACGCGTACAAGCACGTCGGCATCTCCTCGATGAACGGGATCACCGACGAGCACGCGACCGTGACCGTAAACGACATGAAGACGATCACGACGTACGCCCAGCAGCACCAGATCGCCCGGCTCACCTTCTGGTCGCTCAATCGCGACCGGCAGTGCCCGGGTGCGTACCCGAACGACGACACCTGCAGTGGTGTGGCGCAGTCGGCGTACCAGTTCACCCAGACCATCGGCGCCTACAAGGGCTGACGGTCCGGGGATCGGGGCCCGCGAGCAGCGGTGGGTGCTG